>CAIXMC010000294.1 GCA_903920405.1 uncultured beta proteobacterium | reverse complement strand
GTGAATTTGTTCTGAAGGCAAGTTGTTGAATTTTCGTCATTCCCGCGAAGGCGGGAATCTAGTGCATTCTGGATTCCCGCCTTCGCGGGAATGACGGAACTGGCTGTAGAACAAATTCACACTGACCTGTATGACTTCAGACTCCTACCTAAATTGGAAAATAATACTACCAGATCAAACTGTCTGACGTGGGTAAGATTTTTTCTACAACGCCCATCAAGGTTTTTCATGTTCCAGATGGCTTCCCACAACCCAAAACACAACCCCCATTCACTTTTGAGTAACTCCCATGAATTCACGCCACCCTGATGCCATTTCCTGCTCCGCACTCACATTTGACGTCGTGATTGTGGGCAGTGGCCTGGCAGGTTTAAGCGCTGCCTTGCTCTTGGCTTCCACTCAAAAAGTGGCCATCATCACCAAACGTTCTCTCTCTGAAGGCTCCAGTGGTTGGGCGCAAGGGGGAATTGCTGCGGTCTGGAACAAGGACGACAGCTTTGATGCCCATGTACACGACACCCAGATTGCAGGCGCAGGTTTGTGTGATCTTGATGTCACCCGATTTGTGGTGGAACACGCGCCCCAAGCTATTGCCTGGCTCCAGCGTATGGGTGTTCCGTTTTCGCAGGAAGATGGCCATTTGCACCTGACGCGCGAAGGAGGCCACAGTGCGCGGCGCATTGTGCATGTGACCGATGCCACCGGAGCAGCCGTTCAAAACACCTTGATTGAGGCTGTACTCAAAACCACCAACATCACTGTGTTTGAACAGCACACCTTGGTAGATGTGCTGACCACGGATAAGCTGGGGCTACCCGGGCATCGTTGCTTGGGTTTGTATGCGCTGAACAACGCCACAGAACAAGTCGTCACCTTTGGGGCAGCGCACACCATTTTGGCTACTGGCGGTGCGGGTAAGGTTTATCTTTACACCACCAATCCCGACACCGCCACCGGCGATGGCATTGCTGCTGCCTGGAGAGCGGGTTGCAGGGTGAAAAACATGGAATTCATCCAGTTTCACCCCACTTGCCTTTACCACCCTCACGCCAAGTCATTTTTAATCAGCGAAGCCGTTCGTGGTGAGGGGGGGCGATTATTGCTGCCTGACGGCACACGCTTTATGCCTCAGCATGACTTGCGTGCGGAACTCGCCCCGCGAGACATCGTGGCACGCGCTATTGATTTTGAAATGAAAAAGGGGGGCTTCGATTGCGTGTATCTGGACATTTCGCACCAGCCATTGCATTTTTTATTAGAACATTTCCCTAACATTTACGCACGCTGTCTGGAGCTGGGCATTGATATTTCAAAGCAGCCCATTCCGGTTGTGCCTGCAGCACACTACATTTGTGGCGGAGTACTGGCTGACCTGCATGGCCGCACCGATGTGCCAGGGCTTTATGCCATTGGCGAAACCGCCTGTAGCGGGCTGCATGGGGCTAACCGACTGGCGAGCAATTCACTGGTGGAATGTATGGTGTTCGCACAAGCTGCCGCAGACGATATCACCCAAAACCCGGGTCTCACGCCCCCCGCTCTGCCTATCTGGGACGACAGCCGTGTGAGTGATGCGGATGAGACCGTGGTCATTTCGCACAATTGGGATGAACTGCGCCGCTTTATGTGGGACTATGTGGGCATTGTTCGCACCAACAAACGGCTTGATCGTGCAGGGCATCGCATTGCCCTGCTGCGCGGTGAAATTCAGGAGTTTTACGCTCACTTTCATGTCACCCGTGATTTGCTAGAACTGAGAAATTTAGTTCAACTAGCTGATTTGATAGTTCGTTCTGCCCAATCCCGCCATGAAAGCCGTGGTCTGCATTTCAGCCGAGATTATCCCAACCTGCTGCCAAATGCACAGCCTACCATTTTGAATCCCAAGTCAGACGGCCTCACAAAGATTATGGCGGTCAGTGACAGTTTGTGAACAATCAAAAATAATAGCAGCTTACGCAGTGTTCATGCGGGTTGCAGCCTGTTTTTACCCTGCAAAAGTAATCCGGTCAATTTCCATTTGGCTGGTCAGTCCCAAGTTCACCATATCCTGGGCTGACTCTCGCAGCAGCCGCGTGCCGCGCAAACGGGCTGCTTCCTTGATGTTGCGCACAGGCGCACGGGTGGCGATCAGCTCTCGAAGTTCATCATCCAAGACTAGGCATTCACCGATGGCGCGCCGGCCTTTGAAGCCTGAACCCCTGCATTGTGTACAGCCTGTGCCTGAACAATGGGTACAAAACACACGCACCAGGCGCTGTGCCACAATGCCATTCAAGGCGGATACAAAGGTGTAGGAGTCCACCTGCATGTGTTCAAAACGCCCCAGTACGTCAAACACATTATTGGCATGAACCGTTGAAAATACCAGATGTCCGGTCAGTGCCGCTTGCACGGCAATTTGCGCTGTGTCTGGGTCTCGAATTTCACCCACCATGATTTTGTCGGGGTCATGACGCAAAATGGAACGCAGGCCCCGAGCAAAAGTCAGCCCCTTGCGTTCATTGACCGGAATTTGCAATACGCCGTTGACCTGATATTCCACGGGGTCTTCAATGGTGATGATTTTGCTGGCACCGTCGTTGATTTCGGAAATGGCCGCATACAAAGTGGTGGTTTTTCCACTGCCTGTGGGTCCGGTAATGAGCAACATGCCATGCGGTTTGGCTGCCAGACTGCGAATGATGCGCATGGGGACGGCATCAAAGCCCAGGTGGTCCAGCGTCAGGCCTGCCATCTGGTCGCTCAAATGTTCCTTGTCCAAAATGCGGATGACGGCATCTTCACCGTAAACGCTGGGCATGATGGACACACGAAAATCAATGTCACGATCGCGAATACGCACGCGAAAACGCCCATCCTGCGGGGTGCGCCGCTCCGTAATGTCAAGTTCTGCCATCACCTTGACGCGCGAAATGGCCTGCTCATTGAGTTCAGCACCCGCGACCCGGCCAGCTTCCACAATCACACCGTCAATGCGGTACTTGACCACCAACCCGCTGGCAGCAGCTTCCAGGTGAATATCGGATGCACCCGCGCCCATCGCATCAAACAAAGTAGAGTTAATCAGGCGAATGACAGGGCTGGCGGTCTCGTCAATGCGTGAGAGCGAAATTTCTTCCACACCAGACTGGCGGGAGGCTTCAGAAAAAACCTGCCCCAAGGCACCGGGCAGCGCGGATGCAGCGGCTTCAAGTCGTTCCAAAACCAACATCAAATCAGATTCAAGCACCAGTTCTCGGGCACGGATGTCAATACCTTTGGCATCTGCCAGACGCTGCAAATGGTCATCGGTTGGGTTTACAAAAAGCAAAACATGCTGGCCTCGTCTTGTCATCACCAAAGCAAACAATCGCCTGCAGTCCGGCAGCCCCAGCACATCCAATGCAGGTGTGGGGTCACAGCCCCCCGCTAACTGGCAAACAGAGTAATGAAAAGTTTGACCCAACGTTGTCAAAATATCGTTGGGAGACAAGCCAGTTTGTTGCGACAAAATGGCATCCAGCGTACTGGCCTCTTTGCGGGCGCGCAGCCAGGCTTGGCGGATCAAGGGGGTGTTCAGCATGGAGGTTGTAGCTCAGGCTACGCAGTCAAGAGGGTTTTGTCATTGGGCAGCTTGAACACGACCATGGCATCCAACAGCTCTTTCGCCTGAGATTTGAGGCTGCTGGCGGCCGCCGCCATTTCTTCCACAAGCGCCGCATTTTGCTGCGTTGTCTGGTCTATTTGCGCTACAGCTTCACCCACTTGAGATACACCCAGATTTTGTTCCTGGCTGGCATCACTGATTTTTTCCATGATCTCGGTCACGCTACGAATGCTGTTGACCACTTCGGTCATGGTGGTGAGTGCATCATTGACCAAGAGTGAGCCTTGTTCCACACGTTCTACGCTTGCGCCAATCAAATTTTTGATTTCCCTGGCCGCATTGGCCGCACGTCCAGCCAGTGACCGAACTTCGCTGGCGACCACGGCAAAACCGCGGCCCTGCTCGCCGGCGCGGGCGGCTTCAACTGCTGCATTCAATGCCAAAATGTTGGTTTGAAAGGCAATGCCATCCATCACGCTGATGATGTCAAAAATTTTGTTGGATGAAACGTTGATGTTCTCCATGGTCTCGACCAATCGTGCCACAACCTCGCCACCCAAAATGGCAGTGGTACAGGCACTATGCGCAAGTTGGTTGGCGTGGCGTGCGTGGTCGGCATTTTGTTGGACCGTGGTGCTGAGTTCTTCCATGGTGGCTGCAGTTTCTTCCAGTGCGCTGGCCTGTGTTTCGGTGCGAGCACTGAGGTCTTGGTTACCCGATGCAATTTGTGCGCTGGCGGTGGCCACGTTTTCAGAGCTTTGTCGAACATTCAACACCACCTGACTCAAGCTCGTCTGCATGGCTTTCATTTTGGCCATCAGGCTGGTGCTGTCACCTGGTTTCAAATGAATCTGTAGGCACAAATCGCCTTCGCCCACTCTGTTGGCAACAGCAACGGCATCTTCTGGTTCGCCACCCAACTGACGGCTCAAAGTACGAATCGTGATCAACCCCATCAGACCGGCGATCAGTAGCCCCATCAGAATAGTCACTGCAAACCAGATCATCATCATGTGGTAACGGCCTTGTGCCTCTGTGTACGCGACATTGGCTTGTTCGAGCTGGTAGTCACGGTACGCACGCATGGCATTCACTGCGGCTTCGCCTTCTTCTCGACCTGCCTTTAAAAACTGCGCCATCGTGACAGAGCTGAAATTGCCAGCACCAATGGCCTGGGTTGCTTCATCAAACTTGATGCGCCAGAGCGTACGAGTATTGTGGCATGTCTCCAGGAGTGCTCGCTCTTTTGAACTTTCAGCAAGCGCTTGCAGATTCGCAAACATTTGGTTGATCTCGACTCGATTGGCTGCAATAATGTCCGTGTGGGCGCTTGTGGGATGGTTGTGAATGGAGGCCAACGGACTATCAGGCGCGTGCTGGAAGGCCAGCAGAATTTGCAAGCGGTTTTGTACCAGTTTATTGATCCACTCATCTGCCATCAAGGCCGGTAACATGGATTTGTCGTGCAGGGTCTTGATTTTATCGTTGGACTGGCTGATGCCCAAAAGACCCATCGTGCCAATGGCAATCAGCAGCAAGGACAAAACACTGATCAAAATGATCAATCGAGTAGCGATTTTTAAATGATTCATCACGGCTGGCATTTTGACACGGTGGTTGAAAAGGATCGATTTTAGGATGTGGTCAGAAATACGTTCAGCTTTTATATCCTGGAAAGTGGGGAGTGGGATTTGCTTTCCACTTTTCACTTCCCACTCTTGGAGACTGCGGGCGAAGGAGGCCAAGCGTTCACAGGGCAGCCTGTACCGCCAGCACCCGTTTCTGGTGAATTAGTTCAGAGACTTTTTGGCCTCCAACCCCCGTGGATAGTGCGTTAGTAGCTATCTCTTTGGTAGCAATTCCTTGCGCTGCGGCCAAGGCTTTAAGCAAATGCGAACGCTGAGGGTAGGGCGCTGATGTGTGTCCTAACCGTCCGCGTGCATCGCATTCGCAGGCCAACAGCACGTCTGAAAAACGTTGTGGTTTGCGAAAGGCATCACAGCGCTCCAGCAATCGCACCAATGCACCCGCGCTGAGTTCGCAGCCTCTGTGAATGTTGCTGTGCTCTCGTGCCACCACATCCGAGAGTTCACGGCAGGGTGTGGGTATGCGCAGGCGATGGCAGATGCCTTTTTGCAATGTAGCGCTGCGTTCTTCATGACCGATATGGCGCGGCAAAATGTCTTCGGAAGTCGTGCCTTTGCCCAAGTCATGAAACAAACACGCTACCCGCACCGGCAGGGGGCAGTTGAGTTCAGCACTCATGTTCAGTACCATCATCAGATGAATGCCGGTGTCGATTTCAGGGTGGTAGTCGGCGCGTTGGGGGATGCCCCACAGACGATTAACCTCTGGCAACAGGCGTTCAAGCGCCCCGCAGTCGCGCAAAACCTCGAACATGCGCGATGGCGTAGCAGCCATCAGCCCTTTGGCAAGTTCCTGCCAAACCCGCTCTGCTACCAGATGATCGACTTCGCCGCTCTTGACCATCTCTTGCATCAATGCATTAGTTTCTGGGGCGACCGTGAAGTCTGCAAAGCGTGCTGCAAGACGGGCTATTCGCAAAATACGAACAGGGTCTTCGCGAAAGGCAGGGCTGACGTGGCGAAAGACTTTGCGCTGCAGGTCTTGCAGCCCCAAAAAGGGGTCTATCAAGACACCTGGATTTTGAGCATCAAATGTGCCCTCAGGGCTTATGCAGCAAGCACTGATAGCTATTGAATTGATAGTTAAATCGCGCCGTGCCAAATCCTGTTCAAGCGTGACATCGGGCGCTGCATGCATCACAAAGCCGTGGTAGCCAGGCGCAGTTTTACGCTCTGTGCGTGCCAGTGCATATTCTTCGCGGGTGGCCGGGTGCAAAAACACAGGAAAGTCTCGCCCTACGGGTAGAAAACCCCGAGCGGTCATCTGCTCATAAGTAGCCCCCACCACCACCCAGTCACGGTCTTTGACGGGCAAACCCAATAACGCATCGCGCACAGCACCACCAACCAGATAAGTTTGCATCATTAGGATAGGTTCAACAATAAGTTTTGCATTTGGTCGTCAGAGTTATAGATTCCAGCACTGACCACATCCTTACCCCGTTGGGGCATGGAATTCTTGCCCCAACGGGGCACCGCATACCAGCGAAGGGCAACGCCCTGGGAAAAACACCCCGGCCATTTCCGCGTTCTGAAGGAACGCCGCATATCGCCGCACAACCCATCCGCGACCGGCCTATGCGGCGTTCCTTCAGAACGCATT
>CAIXMC010000293.1 GCA_903920405.1 uncultured beta proteobacterium | reverse complement strand
GGGGATCAAATACGCCAATTTTGTGACGGGCGCTGGTGATGGGTTTGAGGTTGAATTAACACAGGGCTTTGCCAAACACATCGGGGTGAAATACACGCTGGTCTATTCCGACTTCTACAACGTCGTACGCGATCTTCTGGGCAAAGACGTTGTTCGCAAGGGATCGGATGTGACGCTCACTGGTCATTTTCCAGTCAAGGGCGACATGATCGCCACGGGTTTCACGATGCTCCCCTGGCGCGAAGCCGTACTGCTTTACTCCAAGCCCACCTTTCCCTCTCAGGTGCTTCTGGTTGCCAGGGCTGGCTCCAAACTCACGCCCATCAAAGGCTCCAAAAATCTAGCCCAAGACATTCAGGAAACAAAAGCCCTGATAGGCAAAAGCAGCCTGTTGGTCATGGAACGCACTTGTCTTGACCCCTCCAACTATGCACTCAAGGGCACGGGCGTCGACCTGAAAGCCTACACCAGAAGCACCAACTTGAATGAGATGGTGCCAGCACTGCTCAACAAAGAGGCCGAACTCACCTTGTTAGACGTACCCGATGCCATTTTGGACTTGAAAAAATGGGCTGGTCAAATCAAGGTGATTGGACCCATTTCAGAACATCAAAATCTGGCAACGGCATTTCCCAAAGATTCACCCGAATTGCGTCAAGCCTTTGATGACTATTTGGTCAAAGTGAAGGCGGATGGCACTTACGACAAACTGGTGGATAAATACTATCCTGGCATCCGTCGCTATTTTCCTGACTTCTTCACCAAGAAGAACTGATGCAAGACACCCTGCACTGATTGGTATCGGTTGAAAATGGTATTTGTTGGGCGTATTGCCATGCGATGGCCAATGGTTCTGGCCACAGCCTTTTGCTTGTACACCCTGGTTTTGCTATGGAACGTATTTAGTGCTCAAAGCCTGTTACGTTCCAATGCAGATGCGCGGTTGATTGCAGACGGTCAGCGCAGGGCTGCTGCCATCAGTGACTTTATGGTCGAGCGCCGCAACGAGGCCATTGACCTGTCAGAAAGTCATGAGATTGAGTCCTACCTTGTCAATAAGGCTTTAGGCATGTCCATGCAATATGGCCTGATGGCCAACCTCGATGCCATCGACTTGCGTTTGAGACGAAAGAAAGAACAAAAAATCATCCGAGGCACACCACTTTTCAGCAACATCACTTATTTTGACGAAAATGGTGATTCACTCTCGGAACAAAGTTCAAAGGGTGCGTCTCCAGTGTTGCTGCTTGCAGATTTCAAAAATGCGGCCCAATTGATTGTTGATGCAAAAAAGAAATTGCTCATTGCCAGTTCGCCCGTGATTTACAAAGGAATTTACAGTGGAGTCATTGTGACAACCAGTGACTTGGTGAAACTGACCCCATTGCTGCTTGCCAGCGACAGTGCCGATGTAACTCGCAAATACCAGGAAATTCTCGTCTCGTCCGACGGTTTGACTCTGGCTTCTGACCGCCAACAGGTATTTGACCAGGAATTTGTTCAAGCATTGATGATGCAGCCAAAAAATGCGGTGGTGTTAATGCGGAGCATTGCACACGCCCCCTCAAATTTGTCACATGATTTGGTAGTGCGTACCTCTGTTCCTGGCACATCCCTGTCCCTTGTGACCATCATCGACAAAGAGACGCTGTACGGGCAAATGAGCTCCAGTATATTTTTGTATTCCTTGAGCGTATTTCCATTCCTACTGCTGGTGGCATCCGTTGCCTTTGACCGCCAGCGTTTGCGCACACTTCAGTTGCAGCATGACAATTCTGCACTTGCCAAAGAAGTTGCTCGGCGTGAAGCACTGGAAAATGAACTGAGAAACAACACCACGCGACTGGAGCTTATGGCAGACGAACTACAGATCAGCGTTTATCGTGCAGAAGAGGCCAGCCGTGCCAAGTCTGATTTTTTGGCCACCATGAGCCATGAAATCCGAACCCCGATGAATGGTGTCATCGGCATGACAGATCTGGCGCTTGAAACCGATCTGACAGACGAGCAACGAGACTACCTGAACATCGTCAAATCATCGGCAGAGGGACTACTGACCATCATCAACGATATTCTTGACTTTTCCAAGATAGAAGCCGGAAAAATGGCCGTGGAACGGATTGCTTTCGATCTCCATAGCATGGTTGCTGCCGTGATGAAACCCTTGTCTGTGCGCGCTCAGGAACGCAATTTGGAACTTATTTGCGATGTTCAACCCGACGTACCTCGGCGTGTGAAAGGTGACCCTGGGCGCGTTCGTCAGATTCTCATCAATTTGCTCCAAAATGCCATCAAGTTCACCGAGCGGGGTGAAGTTGATCTGCGCGTATTGATCCACGTCTGGGAGGGTGCGCGTGTCCATCTGGAATTTGCTGTCCGCGACACCGGTATTGGTATTCCTTTCGAAAAGCAAAAACTTATTTTTGAGGCATTTACTCAGGAAGACACATCCACAACACGCCGGTTCGGCGGAACTGGCCTGGGACTGACCATTTCCAGTTTGCTCACAAAATTGATGGGAGGACGCATCTGGGTCGAAAGCGAGCCTGGCCAGGGCAGCACATTTCATGTCGTGCTTCCCTTTAGCATTGCTGAAGAAGAACATGTGCCTGTCACACACCAGGACTTGCGCGACAAACATGTCTTGTTGGTTGATGACAATGCTGTCAATCGGCATGTTCTGGGGAGTATGGTCAAGCATTGGGGTATGCCATTGCTTGAAGCCTCTACTGGCCTTGCCGCGCTCCAACTACTGGATGAATCTTCAACGGTTGATGTGTTGTTGGTCGATTATCAGATGCCGGAAATGGATGGTTTTGAGTTGGTCTTTCAATTGAAACAAAATCCAAAGTTTCAACACATCAAAATCATCTTGCTGTCCTCTGCTGCCAGCCCCGGCCAGGGTGCCCGTTGTCGAGAACTGGGGATTGATGCCTACCTCACCAAACCGGTGGCTCGGCACGAACTTGAATTGGCCATACAAACACTTTTCGCCCCTTCAACACCGCACCAGGCCACACCATTAATTACACGACACACCCTTCACGAAGCCCATGTCGCACTGAAGATACTCGTTGCCGAAGATCATGTAGTCAATCAACAATTGATTTTGACCCTGCTGGAAAAATGGGGACACACCCCCGTTCTTGTCAATAACGGTCAAGATGCCCTCGACGAGCTTGAACGCAACACCTTCGATCTGATTCTGATGGACATGCAAATGCCCGTCATGGGAGGTTTACAAGCCACTCGATTGATTCGCCAACGAGAAGCCACTGCCCCAAAGCGGGTCAGGATTCCTATCTATGCACTGACAGCAGCAGCCCTTCCAGAGGAGCAAGAGGCAGGATTGCAAGCAGGTGTCGATGGTTACTTGACCAAGCCCATCGACAAAAAACAGCTTCAAGACCTGCTGAATCAACAAGGTGTACGCCCAGCACCCGCACCAACGCACAGCCTGCCGAATGATTTTGACTACGCCGCAGCATTAGCCAAGTGCGATGCCGACATTGTGGAAATCATTGGTCAGAACTTTTTGGCAACTGCACCCACAGAATTTAAAGCAATGGAAGATGCCATCACATCTTGCAACTGGCCTGAATTGGCACGTCTTGCGCACGTGCAACAGGGAATCGTCTGCAACTTTGGGGCTGATCCCCTGGATCGCATTCTGTACGAGCTGAATAACAACCCCCTCCAGGCGTCTTCACAACCGATGTTGTCCATTTTGCAGCGCGAATGGAACCATCTATGCACAGCACTAAGAGACCATCTGGTGTAAGGGAACGATGGCTCTCATGCCCTTCCTGGGGCGCGATTCAAGGTGATGTGGAGCAGTCAACTTGGCAGCACAAGGAGAAGATTTAGACGAATGTGTTCGTCATTTTTACTATTAAAAAGATAGCTAACTACGCAAGCTGGACGGGCGCTAGAGGCCGATTTGTTATACAAAAAAACTCACTCAAGTTTGCGCAGATTGACAGGTTAATTTTGCCTAGTGGACTT
>CAIXMC010000292.1 GCA_903920405.1 uncultured beta proteobacterium | reverse complement strand
TACGGCGGGATTGCATGTGCCCACCGGCAATGTGTGCGAATTTCCCACCAACACCAGCGACGCACTCACCAGCGGTGGCACTTACGCCATTGCCGGAGCAGTTGAACGCATGGTGCAGCATGTGCGAAAGCGCTGTGGTATTGAACCTCGCTGCATCATGACCGGTGGCGCAGGCTGGAAAATGGCACCCAGCATGTCGGTGGAATTTGAATTGATTGACAACTTGGTGTTTGACGGTTTGCTGGCCATGGCATCGCATCGGTTTACATAAAAAAATAGCCTCTGGCCCGTCCAGTCAGCGTAGGCGGCTATTATTTTTAATATATTACAATGGCGCGCTTCCTATAAATGGGTGTCCGTGTTGATCGTTTAGCCTGACACCTGCCCCTTGCGCCTTGTCTTTTTGCCAAGCGCGCCTTTCGTTTTGACAAGTGCCATCCACCCACTTTGCCCATGCCAAACAAGTTTCGAATTTTTATTCTTCTTTCACTTTTTGTTATGGTGTCTTGGGTTCATGCCGAACCCGCGCCATCATCTGACGATGTTACCTACCTCATTGCCACGAACGAATTACTGGGACAACTCAATCAGGCTCGCCAGACCATTAGCGATTCTGCCTCTGACTTGATTGACACGGCCATAGGGTTTTTGGGTGTGCGTTATCACAGCGGCGGCATGTCAGCCCAAACCGGGTTTGACTGTAGTGGCTTTGTCAGAACTGTGTATGGGCAAACAGTGGGTCTGATATTGCCGCACAGAGCTGAGCAACAAGCCGCAGTCACCCAACATATTGACCCCACAGAATTGAAACCTGGCGATCTGGTGTTTTACAACACCATGCGCCGCGCATTCAGCCATGTGGGTATCTACCTGGGAGATGGTAAATTCATTCATTCGCCCAGGTCGGGTTACTCCGTGCGTGTTGACAGCATGAGCATGGCCTATTGGCGTAAACGCTTTAACGGTGCCAGGCGAGTGCCAGAGGCACAGAACGCTGATGCTGATGTAGCAACTCCACCTGACGTTCAGCCTTGACGTGCATGTATTTTGGGTGAGGACATGCACAACCTGTTATTGACCGACCCTATCCTTACTCTGCCTTGCGCTGCACACGTGCATAAGGCGGCAACCCCTGTAACATGCGTTGCCCGTAGGCAGTGGTGAGCAGTCGCTTGTCATAGCAAACCACTCTGGCCTGGTCAGTTTCTGAACGAATGGCGCGACCAGTCCATTGCAATAGTCGAATCCCCGTCGCAGGCACCACCAGTTGGCTAAAAGGGTCTTGTCCCTGGCTTTTCAGCCATTCGGATCGCGCTTCATGCACGGGGTCTGAGGGCGAAGCAAAGGGCAATTTGGCAATGAACACGGTTTCACACAGTAGGCCTGGCAGGTCTAGACCCTCTCCAAACGATTGCAAACCAAAAATCACTGAAGCCAGTCCAGACTCAATCCGCTGTACATGAAGACTTAGCAGACGCTGGCGCGACATCTGCCCTTGCATCAGCACCACATCAAGCAATGCACCGTCGAGCGCATCCACCGCTGCTTTCATCTGCACGCGTGACGTAAACAACACCAAGGCACCGTGCTCGACCAAGCGCAAATCCCCCAGCAAAGCGGTCACCATTTCACTTGTGTAAGCATTCACTTGACGGGGGTCGGCCACAGTTTCAACGACCACCAACTGGCCTTGTGTGCTGTAGTCAAAAGGACTGGAGACAGCCAGCGCTGAGACCTGTGGCAAGTCATCGAGTCCGGCCTCGCCAAAAAAATAATCAAAACTGCCGCATGTGGTCAGTGATGCCGAGGTGATAACAACACCACGAACCTGACTCCACAGGTGCTGACGCAGCAAATCACCCGGCACAATGGGGCAGGCGTTGGCGCTTAAAGCCACCAATCCGGCACTGGTATCGGACTTGAGCCATTTGGCCATCGGTTGTTCGTCATGCGTGAGCAGCAAAGCGCTGGTGGTGGCCACACTGCTCAGCTTGGGTGACATTTGCCCCAGTTTGGCGTAAAGCACAGAATGATG
>CAIXMC010000291.1 GCA_903920405.1 uncultured beta proteobacterium | reverse complement strand
TGGCACCAAGCCAGATATCGCCAAACTGTTACCACTGCTGATGACCGCTTTGGCGATGATGCCATTGGTGTTGACAACATAAGGTGCAGTACCGCCAAAAATGGTATAGAAATTGGTCGCACCGTGCAAAATTTGCAAAGTTGAAGGTGCCGTACTGAACAAGACTGCAGGTGCTGGCACGGTCACCGAGAGGGTGATTTGTGTGCCCGTTGCATCCTTGATCACGACTGCGGTTGTACCTGCACTGACACCTGTCATAACAAATGTTCCATCCGCTGCCGGTACTGTGGCTGTTGCCACCGCTGCGTTACTGCTGATAGCCGTGTAGGGTTTCGTACCACCCGACAGAGTGACGGTGTAGGTATTGCCGGGCGCAGTTGCCCCCACAGTGACGTTGTCAGGTGCATCGGAGAACAATGCAGATGTTGGCACGGTCGCAACAACATTGACTGTTGCGCCTTTGGAGTCACTGATCATGATGATGGCAGACCCGCCAGACACGCTGGTGAGTGTGTAACTTGAGGATCCAGCAACAAGCGGTGTCACACTGACCACTGCAGGATTAAGACTGGTGACTGTGTAATTTGGCGAACCACCGTAAATGCCGAATGTCAGTGACCCAACTTTGGGCATACTCAGTGCCGACGGTGCTGTTGTGAACAAGACTACTGGCGCTGGTACTGTGACTGCTATCGTAACTTGTATCCCCTTGGAGTCTGATACAACCACATTGGCAGTGCCTCCATTGGTGTTTGGCAATGCGTTGATCGTCAATGAAGTGGCTGATACACCAGATGCCACCGTCGTGGTTGCTGTTGCCGTAACGAGTGCAGGATTGCTGCTTTCAGCTTTGAAATGGGGTGTGGTGGAATACGGAGAACCGCCTGTAATCGCATAGACCGGACTGGCGCTGTTGACGGGCAATGTGAGGTTTGACGGTGCCGTGGTCATCAATGCCCCGAGGGGGGCGACCGTGACGTTGATCGTTGCACTGACACCTTGTGCGTCAGTCATGACAATCGCCGTTGTACCACTGGAAACACCTGTGATGGTGAAAGATGAACCATCAGCCGGTAATGCAGTGGCTACTGCCACGTTGCTGCTTGCAATATGGTAGGTTCCTCCCGTGAAAGGCTGTCCACCCGCTATGGTGTAGGTGCTGCTGGCCGTGCCGATGATCAGGGTCAGATTGGCCGGCCCATCCGTAAAGACAACACCGGGCAGGGGCACCGTCACTGCAAGAGTCACAACGCTGCCGTTGGCATCGCTGATGGCTACTGTCGCTGTTCCCGCTTTCCTGGCAACAATCGCAAAATTGGTCACATTCGCCCCCAACGAACCGGTTGGGGTTGTGAGGACGGCAGGGTTGCTGTTGTTGACTGTGTACGGTCCCGTTCCTCCATAAATGTGTGTGGAGTGTGTTGCCCCGGCCGCCAGTGTCAAAGTGGGAGGCGTGTCCATAAACAAAGCCTGAGGCGCTGGTACTGTGACAGAAACCGTGATGAGCGCTCCCGTTGCATCTTTTAACGTGATGGTGGTCGAACCTGTGCTGACACCCTGGATCGTAAACGTTGAATTCACGGGTTGCGTTACCGTTGCGACAGCCACATTACTGCTCACCGAGGTAAAAGGTGCAATGCCGCCGGACACCTGATAAACACCCGATCCACCCGATGCAACTGTCAGATTTGTGGGTGCAGTGATGGAAAATATGGACGACTGCGGTATGAGCGTCAGATTGATTTGTGTTCCCGCAGCATCGGTGACAGAGATTTGTGCAGTTTGCGGCAGTACCGCTGACGCGAAGGCTTCCACCAAGAGTTGATTGGCGTTCACAATGGATCCCTTGCCAACAGCCAGATTGTTGCTGTTGGCCACGTAGGGCGGGATACCGCCAATAATGTTAAAGGTATTCGATGAGCCTGGCTGGATGTAAACAGTACTGCCACAGGCTGGCGCAGCCGAACCAACTCCGGGATTGGTACAACCCGATGCGCTCAAGTAAAGTTGCCCCTGCGCATTGACCGTCACCTCTACGGTGACTATTGCGCCACCGCTGTCACTGACAATCACAGAGCCTGTACCTGGCATTGAACCAGTAATAGCCAAAGACGATCCTGTCATGACACCCGATGCAATCGCTGGATGGGTATTGACCACAGAGTAGTTGCCCGTTCCACCCAATACAGCAAATGTTTTGGCAGGTGTGCCTGCCGCAATGGCCAGCTTTGCCGGCGCTGTCGTGAACAAGGCAGATGGCGCAGGAACAGTGACCGCAATCGTAAGCTGCATGCCTTTGGCGTCAGTCACACTCACGTTGGCTGTGCCTCCGGCAGTTGCCGGTAAAGCAGCAATCGTCAAGGATGTTGGCGACCCTGCTGGCACTGTCGCACTCACCAAAGCCGGATTGGAACTGGCCGGCGTGTAAGGCGCAACACCACTCGTCATTGCAAATGTGTGGCTTGAACCCATCGCCAAAGTCAGGTTTGCAGGCGCGGTACTGAGCAGTGCGCCTGCTCCGGGCACTGTGACGGTCGTCGTTGTGGTAGCACCCACAGAATCGCTGATGGTCAGTATTGTTGAGCCGGTGGAGTTTGCACCGATCGTGAGTGTTGATCCAGTAATGCTTGCACTTGCAACCGATGTGTTGCTGCTATTGACGTGGTAATTGGCTACACCACCCGTGAAAGGGACACCACCAAAAATGGTAAAGGTATTGCTGCCTGTGCCACTGGCCAAGGTTAGATTGGCAGGTGCATCTGTAAATAAGCCTTGATTGACGGTGACATCAATGGTGATAACCGCACCCTTGGCATCGCTGATGGCAACCGTTTGATGACCTGGCACCAAACCTGTAATCGTCAGTCGATCATTGACAGTGCCACTCCCCAAACTGAGTACTGCCTTGGCGATGGTGCCATTGCTATTGTCATTGACAGCATAGGGCGGCGTTCCACCAAACACCTGGTAATAATGGGTTGCACCACTTAAGATGCCCAGCGTGGCAGGCGCCGTACTGAACAATGTTGCAGGCGCTGGTACGGTAACAGAGACGGTGATCGCGGTGCCTGTTGCATCTTTGAAAGTGACTGCTGTCGAACCCGCGTTCTTGCCAGTGAATACAAATTTTCCATCAGCAACAGATGTGGTGGGTGTTGCGGACACCACATCGGCGTTACTGCTTAATGCCGTATAGGGGCCAACACCGCCCGATACGGTCACGGGGTAGGGTGTTGTGACACCCAGGGTCACATTGGCGGGTGCATCCGTGAAGAGTGCTGGCGCGGCAGGTACTGTCGCAACAATGTTCACGGTTTTACCCTTGGAATCACTGATCACAATGGTGGCAGAACCCTCCGTACCACTGGTCAATGTATAGGCAGAACCACCGGCTGCTGGCGGCGTAACAATGACCACCGCAGGATTGCTACTGGTAACGGTGTAGTCGGGAACCCCACCGGCAATGGCAAACATGAGTGAGCCTGCTTTGGGCATGGTCAACGTCGATGGGGCTGTGGTAAACAACGCGCCGGGGTCTGGCACCGTCACCGCGATCGTGAGCGTGGAACCCTTGGCATCACTAACGACAAGCGATGCTGTTCCAGAAGAGAGGCCTGTGATGGACAGTGTGGAGTCAGTGACCAGCTCACTGGCTACCGAAGGGTTGTTATTAGCCACCCCATACGGTTTTGTACCCCCCGAGATGGCAAAAATGTTTGTTGTTCCCCTGGTCAGCGTCAGGTTTGCGGGTGCAGTACTGGATAGCGCGCCCGGTGCAGGCACGATGACGGTGATGGTTGTCGTAGCACCTTTGGAGTCACTAACAACCAGCGTTGATGTACCACTTGAAATACCACTGATTGTCAAAACATCATCTGCCGTCTTGACTATCAACGCACTGGCAACTGCAGGGTTACCATTCTTGACCGCATAGGGTTTGGTACCCCCAAAAATGGTGAACGAATTGGCAGTCCCACTGGTAAGGGTCAAGGTGCTCGGCGCATCGGTAAAGAGGGCGCTGGGGGTAGGTACGTTCATGGAAATGGTCGTCAGCTTGCCCTTGGCATCGCTGATGGCGATGGTGGCTGAACCTGTTGACAGACCTGTAATGGCCAAAGTCGTGCCACTCAGTACCGTTTTGACCACTGATGGATTGCTGTTGTTGACAACGTAGGGCGCTGCCCCTGTGAATGGGGTACCACCAAAAATGTTGGTAAAAATCGTCGTCCCGATGGAAATGTCTGATGAAGAACCCAAATCGGTAAATAGAACATCGGGGGCAGGAACAGTCACAGAAATCGCTTGCTTTGTTCCAGCGGAATCCACAAAGACGATCGAAGCTGAACCGCTACCTTTGGCATTAATGACGAATTCTGAACCTGTGACCGTGACTTCAACGATGGAAGGAGACTCACTGTTCGCACCATAAGGTGGAACCCCTCCACCAATGATGTACGAAGGGCTGGATGTTCCATTTTGAAGGGTCAACAAGGGAGGTGCCGTTGTATAAAGAGGAGTCACGATGGGAACAATCGGTGAACTTCCTGAACCATCAAGAGGTGTTCCACCATCACCACCACCACCACCGCAAGCAGTCAAAAATACAGCAACAAACAAAGCTGTTAAATAGGTTGGAAGACGCATTTTGAAACCTCTGATGGGTAAGTGCAATGGAAATAAATACCGTAAAGCAACGGGTGCGGATTATCTATGGTGCTGATCAAGGAAACTGATGGAAATACTTGTGAATGACTTAGGATATGGTCAATAATAAGTTCCGCATTTGGCCGTTAGAGTTGGGATGCAATGCTAGGCGCAAATCGCGCAGTGTGGCCTAGCCACATAAGCGATTTGTAACGACGCAGTGCGCCCAAATCCGACGAGCCAAATGCGGAACTTATTATTGACCATATCCTTAACGTGCAGCCTTGTCTGACAATACCTTGGGCGTAATAAACACGAGCATTTCTCGTTTTTCTGACGATCGGGAAGTTCTCTTGAACAGGTTGCCCACACCAGGCAAATCGCCTAAAAAAGGAACTTTCTCAACAGTATCCGACTGATCTTCGGTAAAGATACCGCCCACCACCACGGTACCACCGTTCTCAACCAGGACTTGCGTTTTAATATGCTTGGTATCAATGGCATAGCCGGCACTCGTATTGATACCGCGTGTATCTTTGTTGACATCGAGTTCAAGAATAATGCCGCCCTCTGGCGTAATTTGGGGAGTGACTTCCAATTTTAAACTGGCCTTGCGAAAAGCAATGGCAGTGGCGCCACTGGACGATGCCACTTGGTAGGGGAATTCAGTTCCCTGCTCAATCAGCGCCTTGATCTGATCTGCAGTCACCACTCTAGGACTGGAAATTACCTTACCCTTGCCATCAGCCTCCAGAGCGGATATTTCCAGGTTGAGAAAACGATTCGCCGCAGCACTGAAAATGGAAAAGGCAAAGGTTGCCCCCCCTGCGACCGGAAAATTCACAAAGTTACTCGTCAAATCTACAGTCCCCCCCGCACCCGTAGAGGCCACAGCGTTGGCGTAACTTGTTCCAAAAGCAACGCTATTGCCGCCACCCAGCGCGTAACCCCCTGTTCCTCCTTGTTGGGCACGCAAGTCAGCCCCGCCCAATTTCACCCCTAAAGACTTACCAAAGGTGTCAGAGGCTTCCACAATGCGGGCTTCAATCAAAACCTGACGCACGGGAATATCAAGTTTGGCAATCAATTGCTGCACCTGTTCCAGTTTGGAGGGGATGTCAGTCACAAACAGTTGGTTGGTTCGTGCTTCGGCGATCACACTGCCACGTGGGCTTAAAAGGCGTGAACTGGGAGAGCCTGCCGAGGGGCCTGTACCTCCACCACTGCCAGAGGCTGTCAACTGGGCAGCCACTTCGGCAGCTTTGGTGTAATTCATCTGAAAAGATTGTGTGCGCAAAGGCTCAAGATTTTGCACCGTCGCTGCAGATTCAAGGTCGAGTTTTTCCTTGGCATTGATTTCGTCTTTGGGCGCAACCCACAACACGTTGCCGGTTTTGCGCATACCTAAGCCCTTGGACTGCAAAATGATATCCAATGCCTGATCCCAAGGCACGTCCTGCAGACGCAAGGTGACAGTGCCATTGACAGAATCTGAAGTGATCACGTTAAAGTTGGTGAAATCGGCAATCACCTGCAACAACGAGCGAACCTCGATGTTCTGAAAATTCAGTGACAGTTTCTGTCCGTTGTAACCGACGCCTTGGGTGAGTTTGCTGGGATCAACCTTGACAGTTTTCACTTCCACCACAAATTGATCATCGGTTTGATAGGCGCTGTGTGACCATAAACCCTGCGGCTCAATGGTCATTCGCACGCGGTCACCGACCTCGACGGTGCTGATCGTTTTGACAGGCGTACCAAAGTCTGTCACGTCCAGACGACGACGCAAGCCCTGCGGCAGTGACGTTTTCATAAACTCAACCATCAGGGTTTGGCCCTGCTGACGAATATCGACACCCACCTGGTTGTTGGGCAGTGTGACGACGACACGGCCAGTGCCGTCATCACCCCGACGAAAATCCACATCGCGCAACGGCAGGGTGTCGCGGTTTTGGTTTTCGGCAAATACTTTGGATGCTGCTGCGCCTGCATCCAAAGGCACTGTTGCACTCACTGGCTCCAGCAACACCAGCAAGGATTTACCTTGCATCTGCGTTTTGTAGGGGGTGTATTGTTTCAAATTAAGCACCACACGAGTGCGCTGGCCTGCCTGTACCACACTGACAGACTTCAGGTTGCCTTGGTTAATGTCAACATTGGAGCGCCCCAGAGCGCTGCGCACACCTGGAAAATCCAGAGCAATGCGGGCAGGTGACTGAATTGAAAAGCCCACGGGCGTGGTGCTCATCGCTTGATTCAAGTTGATTTTCACAACCTCTGCCCCCCCTTGCACAAACCCCGTGACAGATTCAATCACAACCTGGGCTTGCACCAAGGCCGCAATCAACATCAGACACAGCGCAACAATACAGTGCGCCAGTGATGAAAGTGCTTTATTCATTTTCGACCTTTCTCTTGCAAATGTAGGCTCGCCGGGCGTTCTATCCACTCGCCAGCAGCATCTTGCACAATTTCACGCAGGGTGAGTTCGGTTTCCACAATGTTCAACACCTTGCCATAGTTTTGCCCCAAGTGCTCCCCCACGCGAACCTGGTAAAGCAGCGGACCCACCTGAACCAAAGCTACTGGCTTGCCTTCCCGAACCATGCTGCCGACGAGCGTCATGGTATCCAATGGAAATTCTTCCAGAGGCTCTTTTCGTCTTGACATTTCAGGAGCTATCAGGGCACCGTTGGAGGCTGCCTGGTTCGCATCTTTTTTGAGAGCCTGGGTCAGTTTTTGGTTGCTGAATGGATCCAACTGGGTAACCATGGCGTAAGACTCTGGCTTGAATTGCTTGGGTTCGGCGATAGGTTTGACTTGGGGGTGCGTCTGTGCTCTTTGCTCGATCATCCACTGTTGTAATTCGTCTCCCGAAGAAGAACTACAGGAGACAAGTGCAATGAGTGCAATGAGCCAGCACCCAAGACCAACATAACGAAGAAATTTAGTAACAGTCATTTATTTTTTAGGCTTGTCAGTGGCTTTGCGTTGGGCGCTGATCTCGTCTGCGTCCAGATAACGAAATGTTTTTGCGACGGCATCCAAGGTGAGTATGCCATCGCGTGCAGGCACAATGGCGAGATTATTCAGAGTCACAATGCGCGATAAGTTGGCAATATCGGCTGCAAATGCCCCCATATCATGGTAACGCCCCGTGACGCGCAGCGAAATGGGCAATTCGGCATAGTAGTCTCGCACTAGCACCTGGCCTGGACGAAACAAGTCAAATTGCAGGCTTCGCCCCAAACCGGCTTGATTGATGTCAGACAGCAAAGCATCCATTTCGGCCTTGCTGGGCAACTGTTTTTCAAGCTGTGTCACATACTGCTGCACTTGCTCACGCTGCTTTTTCAAGGCTTCCAGGTTGGTGGCCTTGGCAAGTTTTTGCTTGTATTCGTCGCGCAGTTTGACTTCATTGGCTTGCTCTTCAACCAGTTGGGCATCCACATCTTTCAACCAGACAAACCACAAAACCACCACGCACAGCACCATCAGGCCGACAAACAGTGCATAGCGAGGCAAAGGAGGCCAGCTTGAGGGGTCTCTGCTATCCAGATTGCGAAACTGGGCTGATACCTGTTCCTGCCATTCCTGCCAGTTGAGATGACGCATTGAAACCATAGTGTGCTTTGTACCTGGTGACTTGGTTACTTGGAAGACGGTGCAGAAGCTGCAGAAGCTGCCTTGTCTTTGGCAAGCTCGCTTGTGCGCACCAGCTTGACGCGAATATTGAAATTGGACACCCTGCGCATGTCTTTGGGGGTCAGTGCGATGGAACTTGTCACAATTTCAATCAATTCAGGACGGGCGAACCAAGACGATTTATTGGCCAAATTGCGCAACAATTCTGACACCCTCTCGTTCGATTGTGCAACCCCTTGCATCACCACGCTTTGAGCCTCTTGCTTCAGGGAATTAACATAAACACCCTCAGGCAAGTGTTTGACAACCTCGTTGAGCAAATGCACGGGCATATTGCGGTCAGCCTGCAGGTCTTCAACAGCTTGCTGTCTGGCCACCAGAGCTGCAATTTGAGACTCCAGTCCTGCAATGTCTTTGATTTGTTCGTCAAACTTTTTGATTTCAGCTTGCAAAAAGTTGTTTCTATTTTGCTGCTCCGAAATTTGCGCCTGATACCAAACAAACACCAGACCAGCCAACAGGCCACCCACCAAAGCGGACAGGCCCAAGCCCACATTGAAAGCATCTTTGCGCTTTTTACGGGCAATTTCCCGATGAGGCAGCAGATTGATCAAAATCACTGTATGAACCTCCGCAACGCCAGTCCGCAAGATGTCAAATACGAAGGCGCTTCACGCGATACTTTTTTTGCACGAATACCATCTGCCAGTGTCATGCCTTCAAAGGGGTCTGCCATGGCGCAGGCAAAAGTTGTCTGCTTGGTCACTGCCGCTGACAAACCCTGCAAGGCTGCCGATCCGCCTGCGAGCATAACCAAATCGACCTTGTTATGCGTGGTACTGGTAAAGAAAAACTGCAAGGCACGACCAATCTCTTGCACCAGACTTTCAACAAACGGCCGAAGAACGACGACGGGGTAGTCATCCGGCAAATCACCACTGCGCTTTTTGGTCTCTGCTTCTTCGACTGAAAAACCGTATTGCCGAACAATCAATTGTGTGAGTTGGGCGCCCCCAAAGGCTTGATCGCGATCGTATAAAACATCATCATTGCGCATGACTTGCATGCTGGTGGTGAGCGCACCCACTTCAAACAACGCCACGATGTGATTTTCGCCCCGATTGGGCAAAAGGTCAATCAAGCGACGCATAGCCAGCCGGGAGGCATAGGATTCAACATCCACAATAACGGGAATCAGCCCGGCAGCCTCAGCCAAGCCTTGAATGTCTTGCACTTTTTCACGCCGTGATGCCGCAATCAACACTTCAATGTCGCCCTTTGCAGATGTGCCAGGGCCGACAACGCAGAAATCAAGACTGACTTCATCTAGGGGAAAGGGGATGTATTGATTGGCCTCAGTCTGCACTTGCTGGTCAAGCTCATAGTCGGTCATGCCACCGGGCAACACAATTTTTTTGGTAATGACGGCAGATGGAGGCAGCGCCATAGCCACATGTTTGGTTTTAGTGCCACTTTTTTTAATCAAGCGACGCAAAGCCTCAGCCACCTCGTCAAACTTTTCTACGTTACCGTCTGCGATCCAGCCTCGTTCAAGCGGCACCATGGCACAACTTTCAAGCACCAGTCCACCAGCCTTGTTACGGCTTAATTCAACGAGCTTGACACTAGAGGAACTGACATCCAAACCCAGCATAGGAGCAGGTTGACGGCTAAATAATGACCCCAAAGATAGCAACACGATCTCCTATTCAAGATAAACAGACATCGACCTTACGCTACGGTATTTCTGACCAACGGTCATAATCTTATCAGCAATATTATTTATTGCTGAAAAAATTTTTGTAACCGTTTAGACCCCTGGCCCAGATGTCGTCATTCCCGCGAAGGCGGGAATCCAGTGTATTTTGGTCTTCATGGATACAAAAAGTCAGTCTGGATTCCCGCCTTCGCGGGAATGA
>CAIXMC010000290.1 GCA_903920405.1 uncultured beta proteobacterium | reverse complement strand
GTGCCATGATGCGAAAACTCATTCATGTGGCTTTTGGTGTCTTGAAATCTGGAAAAAAGTTTGATCCGGCGTTGCATGGGGCTTGACATTCATAACAGTATCTACACGTTTTGCTAACCTATTGTTTTTATAGAACTAATTCTTAAGGTAGTGCCATTGGGGGTTAGGGGGATTTGGATGTCGCACCCAAGCAAAGCCACATCACTTTGAAACGCACCCGGTGAGAGCAACCCTGTCCCCATCGATACGCTTTGCGACTAACATTGCATCATCCTGAATTTTGCAGTCATCACTCGGGTGCATGGCGCTTTTACCCAAGAGTTGAACTTTATCGTGTGAAATTCTCACCACCATTCGTCAGCATTTACCTGAGTTACTGTAAGCATATTTCTACTTTTATAAACTTTCTCATGAATATATGATTTATATGTTTTATGATAAATTTAATTTTGCATTCAATGCTAAATAATTTTATTATTCTGACTTATTATTCTGACTTATAGTCTTAATCCCTTTAAATCAATAGACTTTATTGGAAACCTTCCTTCGATTTCTGAAAAATCAACAAGTTAGGAAAATAAAAGAATAGGTTTCCAATAAAGTCTAATGAATTTATGGCCAATTCCAAGTTTTTTGACAGGGAAGTTTGCGATTGTCACATGCTTTGCGAGTGACAATCTTTTTCACAATCCAGCCGCTTGTCGCTACAAAAATAACTTCAGACTTCTTGATCCGCGCGGAATGCCCCATGGCATTTTGTGTCAAGCGCCATCTTGGCGCTTGACACACCAAAAGCGGCAAGATGTCGCTTGACACAAAATGCCATTCTTGATTTCATCATTTTTGGTAACTGTGCCTGGTGCGGATCAGGAAAAGCGGAATTTATTGTTGACCCTATCCTAAATGAATAAATCTCACTTCTTCAAGCAACAAGCGTGGCGCATTGGGCTGAGTCTGATCATTGTGCCTGTGATCCTCCTTCACATCACGAGTATCTGGCCTATTGACTTTATCCAACGGCTGGAAAACTATGCTTACGACATGCGATTGAAATCAACCATGCCAGACACGGTTGATCCCCGCATTGTGATTGTAGATATCGATGAAGCCAGTTTAAAGCAGCAAGGCCACTGGCCGTGGCAGCGTCCAAAAATCGCAAAGATGATCGATATTTTGTTTGATCACTACAAAATTGACGTGATGGGCTTTGATATTGTGTTTGCTGAAAAAGATGAAAGCTCTGGCCTGTTACAGCTTGAAAAATTACAGCGCACTGATCTCAAGGATAACCCCAATTTTGAGCAGGCTTTGCAACGCATTCGACCCACGCTGATGTATGACCAGATTTTTGCTGACAGTCTTAAAAACCGCCGTGTTGTTTTAGGTTATTACTTTCGCCATGATGCCCAAACCAACGCTCAAACGGGCATGTTGCCGCCACCGGTCTTAAAAAAAGGCAGCTTTGTGCCTGGCAATGTCGGTGCTGTCATCGCTTCCGGCTTTTCGGCCAACCTGCCCCTCTTGCAGAACGCGGCAGCGTCGGGGGGTTTTTTCAATGCAACGCCTTTGGTTGACCCCGATGGTGTTTTCAGGCGCATGTCGCTGCTGCAAATGTTTGATGGACAGTTGTACGAAACACTGAGTCTGGCCATGGCCAGATTGGTCACCCACGAACCCCGTCTGGAACTGGTTTACGAGGGCGGCACATCCACGTCAGTGGCGCTTGAGTTCCTTAAACTGGGGCAACGGCGCATTCCGATAGATGTCAACGTGGCCGCTTTGGTGCCTTTTCGTGGCAGGCAGGGCAGCTTTGTCTATGTCTCGGCGAGCGATGTATTGGAGTCCAAAGTTTCCCCGGACGTACTGCGTGGGGCGATTGTTCTTGTAGGCACTACGGCACCCGGTCTGTTGGACCTGCGTAACGTGCCCATGCAAGACACTTATGCGGGCGTTGAACTGCACGCCAATATGATTGCCGGTATTCTGGATGGCTATATCAAACATCGCCCCCCCCTCGTCCTTGGTGTGGAATTTACGTTGTTGATCGTCGTTGGTATCGCCCTAGCCGTCGCTCTGCCCATGCTAAGCCCCTTGATGGCCACCTTGACGACACTGGGTACGCTCGCGGCGATGTTGGTGATCAATGTGTATGCCTGGCAAATGCTTAACTTCATCTTGCCTTTGGCATCCGGCCTTATTTTGGTCGGCTTTCTTTTTGTGTTCAACATGTCTTACGGTTATTTTATCGATTCACGTGGCAAACGCATGTTGGCGCAGTTGTTTGGACAATATGTCCCGCCAGAGTTGGTAGATGAAATGGCTAAAAACCCAAAGGCCTACAGCCTGGAGGGCAGCAGCAGACGCATGACGGTATTGTTTTCAGATGTGCGCGGCTTCACCACCATCTCGGAAGGCCTTGACCCTCAACAACTCACCCAATTGATGAACGAATTTTTAACCCCCATGACCCACATCATTCACCACAACAGGGGGACCATCGACAAATACATGGGCGATGCCATCATGGCGTTTTGGGGTGCCCCCGTGACCGATGAGCAGCACGCACGTCATGCCTTGCTGGCTGCTTTGGAAATGGTGGCAAAGCTTGAGTCTTTGCAAGGTCACTTCAAATCCAGGGGGTGGCCGCCCATCCACATTGGTGTGGGCATCAACACTGGCGACATGGTTGTTGGCAACATGGGATCGGAATTTCGTCTGGCTTACACTGTGATGGGGGATGCCGTGAACCTGGGTTCACGCCTGGAGAGCTTGACCAAACAGTATGGTGTTCAAATCATTGTGAGTGAATTTACACGAGACGCGGTGAAAGACTTTGCATACCGTGAACTGGACTGGGTGCGCGTCAAAGGCAAGGATGTCCCTGTCAAAATTTATGAACCCATTGGACCGACGGATCAGTTAAACGCTCAAGATCAGCAGGAACTGAAACTTTACAAACAGGCTTTACGCTTGTACCGTTTGCAAAATTGGTCACAGGCAACGATTGGGTTTCTTGAGTTACAGCGTCGTTATCCACAACGCAAGCTCTATGCGCTCTACATTGAACGCAGTGAGCACTTTGACAAAAACCCTCCCCCAGCCAATTGGGATGGCACGTTTACTTTTGAGCACAAATAGCACCTATGCATGAATCCAAATTGACAACTGATGCCTCGACCATCGAAGAACTTTTGCAACGACTCGAACAGTTAAATGCCATTGGTGCTTCCTTGTCTAGTGAACGCAACATCACCCATCTTCTTGAGCAAATTTTGCTGGCTGCAAAAACCATCACGCGCGCAGACGGTGGCACGGTCTATCGTATGCTGGAAGACGGTCAAACCCTGCGCTTTGAGATTTTGAGAACCGACTCACTCCACATCGCCATGGGGGGCAGTGCCACCGATACCATCCATTTTCCTGACTTGTCGCTGCGCCATCCTGATGGATCCCCTAACGATTCTTTGGTGGCTGCCTACTGTGCCATCCACCGTGTCACCGTCAACATTGAAGACGCTTACAGCAACCCCTGTTTTGATTTTTCCGGGACACGCCAGTTTGATCAAACCACAGGGTACCGCTCCCAGTCGTTTTTGACAGTGCCCATGTGCAATCATGATGGCGACGTGATTGGCGTATTGCAGTTGATCAACGCCAAAAACACCAAAAACATCAACAGTAACGATGTGGTCGCTTTTTCAACAGCAGACCAGCAATTGGTTGAGTCTTTGGCATCGCAAGCAGCCATTGCCCTCTGTAACCGAAAATTGATGACGCAGCTTGAATACCTGTTTGAAGCGTTCATCGGTTTAATCAACTTGGCCATTGATGAAAAATCGCCTTACACCGGTGGTCATTGCCAACGGGTACCCACCATCACCATGATGCTCGCCGATGCAGTCGCACGGAACCAACAGGGTCCAATGGCTGACTTTGTGATGACTGACCTCGATCGTTACGAACTCAAAATTGCAGCCTTGCTGCATGACTGCGGAAAAATCACCACGCCGGTACATGTGGTTGATAAAGCGACGAAACTACAAACCTTGTTTGACCGCATTACACTGATTGACACCCGATTTGAAGTGATCCAACGCGATGCCGAAATAGCCGCCCTGCGCGAGCAGTTGGCTTTGCGTCCCTGCCAACACTTTGATACCGAAAGTGCCATCACTGCTCGTCTGCGCGCAAGCCAGGCCAGGATGAAGGACGATCGTGACTTTTTGCGCAAGGCCAATCTGGGAGGCGAAGTCATGAGCGACTGTGACTTGGCACGCGTTCGAGATATTGGTAGCAAACAAACCTGGCGCAATGCAGAGGGTCTGCAAACCCATTTTTTATCTGCCAACGAAATGGAGAACCTTTGCATTCGCAAAGGCACACTGACCGCTGCTGAGCGAGACATCATCAATTACCACATTGTGGCCACCATCAAAATGCTGGAAAAGCTCCCTTGGCCCAAGCACTTGCAACATGTGCCTGAATTCGCAGGTGGGCATCATGAGCGAATGGACGGCAAAGGTTACCCCAAGGGTTTGACACGCGACCAAATGTCGATTCAGGCGCGCATATTGGGCATTGCTGATATTTTTGAAGCGCTGACAGCGTCCGACCGACCTTACAAGCCAGGAATGAAGCTGTCACAAGCCATACGCATCATGATCGATCTGAAAAATCAAGGCCACATTGACCCCGATTTGTTTGATATTTTTTATCAGCAAAATGTCTATCGCGACTATGCCGAACAATGTCTCAACCCCTTGCAAATTGATGATGTGGCACCGCCTGTTGCATAAATGCTATTCAATCAATAGCTACCAACACAGACTGGGAGCGCGTCAGATGCCTATTCAACACTTAAAACAAGGCGTTTTCCAAGCGCGGCAGCCGTGCGCTCAAGCTGCTTGATGGTGGGGTTGGCGCGAGGGCTTTCCAGCTTTTGCGCAGCCGCCCATGACGTGCCCAGCGCACGCGCTAATTCGGCCAGCGTGCGCCCCTGAGCCAGGCGAACTGTTCGCACTTCCATGGCCGCAGCGGGTTCTATCCACACCCCGCCATTGACCAGGCTGGCAACAGGAAGCGCATCGCCAGATTCAATGCGCTCTTCCAGGCACAGGGTCAGAACATCGGCTGTGCCATGCACCGGTACGGTCACTTTGCGTGATCCGTTGCCCAGTATGTGGTGGCTGCCTGTTACGCACAACTCTGTGCTCCGAAGTTGAGACACATGGCTATCGTACAAGTACCCTCGACACAAAATGTCGAGAACTGCAATGTCGGTATATGGCTTGAGCCGGATGTAAACTGTGCGGCATGAGTACCATCACATTTGACACATTCAAGTTCGTGGAACGGCTTGAAAAGGCCGGTATGCCTCGTGAACAAGCGGCTGCTTTTTCCCAGGCACAAAGGGATTCTTTAGCAGAGGCACTTGACACCACAGTGGCGACAAAAGCAGACATTGTTCGTCTTGAAAACAAAATTGACAACAAAATTGAGTTTTTGACGAAAGATATACAAGCTATGGAATTGCGCTTAACTGTCAAGCTAGGCACATTCATTGCCGTAGCCGTAGCCTCTACCGCTGCACTGGTCAAACTTTTATAGCAAAAACACCCTGTAGCGCCCGTCCAGTAAGCGTTTGTTGCTATTGTTTATGGGGCATAAAACCATTTTGTATCTGGTACAAAACCCCTGTTACGCATCAATTCTATTGAGGCTGATTTGATTCATAACCTGCTCGCCATTGACACCGGTACCGAGACCCTTTCCATTGCCGTTCAACGTGGTGATGGGGGCGATGGTCAGACTTGTCTCTGGCAATACACAGCGCCAGGTGGCGCCCATGCGTCCGTGGTGCTTATCCCCGCGCTACAAGACTTGATGTCACAGGCTGGCCTTCAATTTTGTGATGTGTCTGCCATTGTCTTTGGTGCGGGGCCAGGCTCTTTTACTGGTTTGCGCACAGCATGTTCGGTGGCTCAAGGTCTGGCTTTTGCGGTGAATGTGCCTGTGCTGGGTGTTGATAGCCTGTTGGCCGTGGCTGAAACAGCGCGTTGGCAAAGGGGGCTGACAGAGGCGTTTTCCGTGACAGCCATGCTGGATGCACGCATGGATGAAATCTACACGGCTGACTATTTTTTTGACGGCAAGTCCTTTCATTCCACCCGTCATCAGCGCGTCATCCTGCCCGAGTACCTCGATGGAGAAGGCGACTGGCTGGCCGGCAATGTTTTTGCCACTTATGGCGATAGGCTTCCGCTACGTTTTCAGCACACGCCACGAGAAACCGCCCTGCCCACGGCTGCGGCCTTGTTGCGCCTGGCACCCGCACTGCTGGCTGGCGGACATGCTCTGCCTGCTGCACAGGCACTGCCCACTTACATTCGCGATAAAGTGGCCTACACCACACAAGAACGCATCGCCAAAGCCGTTAAGCCATCAAGCCGTCATATCCAATAGCCAATGACCACAAGCAACAGTTTCATGAGACCAGCGCCATCCGTGCAATTTGAAACCATGCAGCCGCAGCATCTGGATGCCGTCACTGCGATTGATCAGCAAGCCCGCGCTTATCCCTGGCAGCGCCAGCACTTTGCCGACTGTCTGAGCAGCGGCTACCATGCCCAATTGCTTATGAATGAAAATCGTGTGTTGGGATATTTTGTGATGATGAAAGGGTTTGAAGAGGCCCATCTGCTCAATATGGCCGTCGCCATAGAACATCAACGACAAGGCTATGCCCGCATCATGCTCAACACACTCACATTGTGGGCTTATGGGCAGAATGCGCAATGGCTGTGGCTGGAAGTGCGCGCCAGCAACACACGCGCTTTTGACCTCTACACCACACACGGTTTTCGCTGTGTGGGTTCAAGACCTGGCTACTACCCGTGCGCCAACGGCCTGCGTGAAGATGCTTTGGTCATGAACTGTGCAATCCAGCGACAATAGCCCCATGAAACTCCATCTGGACAGTCGTCAACGCGCCATGCTGGAAGAAATGAAGGTGCATGTCTGGTGGCCTGGGGAGGCCATCAAACCCGCAGCATTACCTCCTCAAACAGCTACCAATACAATAGTGGCCAACGCAATACCATCAAGCGTTACAGGCCTAAATCGTGCTCATTCTTCGGCCACTCACCCGCGCACTAGGCCAGCACACACACCAATCAGGCCAGAACCCGCCAAACCACCGGCACACCCATTAGGCAGTCTGCCAGACAACATCAGCACCATGCAGTGGCCTGAGCTGACAGACGCCATCCATCGTTGCCAGGCGTGTGCCATGAGTGCGGGACGAGGCCGCCCTGTGTTCACCCCTGCACCCGCCCTCAAACCTTGTGATTGGCTGATCGCAGGCGACCTTCCCGACGATGATCAAATAAGCGCCGCAACGCCTTTTGCAGGTGCTGCTGGTAGGTTGCTGACCAACATGTTGGCTGCAGTGGGTGCAGAGCGTATGACCGTTGAAAAGGATGATTCACAGACACCACGGCAACGTGCTTACCTGACGCTGATGTTGAAGTGCCGACCTGCTTTGCCCCGTGTGCCTGAGCTTGCCGAGCTTGCGCAATGCGAACATTACCTTCGCCGTGAAATCGCACTGGTTCAACCCAAGGTGATTGTGGCGATGGGTCGGTTTGCCAGGCAGGTGTTGCTCAGTGAATCACCGCCAGAACTGACGCAACTCCCATTGGCCCAATTGCGCTTGCAAGTGTGGCGCTATGCCGGCGTGCCGGTAGTGGTCACGTATCCACCCGACTCTTTATTGCGATCAGGCAAGGACAAAGCCGGTGCCTGGGCTGATTTGTGCCTGGCACAAGACATTGTTGAATCTCAGACTTCCTGATCCGCACCCCATCTTGCCCACTGTAGAAGCGGCTTCCAGCCGCATTTAAAGAAGCGGCTGGAAGCCGCTTCTACAAGCTACAGAGAATTCCACATCACTTTGAATCGCACCCGTATCTCACTCCAGTGGTTCGTGATCCAGATCCGGACATTTGAACGGGTCCACGTGCGACAACAAATTCAGCACACGGTGGCGCTTCATCACACGTTCTCGGGCCAACACGGCAATGTCGTGCCCTCTTTCCACGCTCAGGGTGGACTCTACTTCAAGATGCACATCCACCACAATCATGTCGCCCATTTTGCGCGTGCGTAGCTCGTGAACATTGCTCACACCAGGGGTGTGCAACAGTGTCATGCGAATAGCCCGCACTTCGGCTTCATCCACGGCACAATCCATTAAATCGTTGAGTGAATCCCATGTAAACCCCCAGCCCATTTTGCTGATCATAAAACCAACAATCGCAGCAGCAACGGGGTCCAAAATAGGGTAGCCCTGCAAGTTACCCACAATGCCCAAAGCCACCACCAGCGACGAAGCCGCATCCGAGCGGGCATGCCAGGCATTGGCCACCAACATACTGCTTTTGACCTGTTTGGCCACCCTCAGCATGTAACGAAACAGCAGTTCTTTGGCAACCAGTGCGCCCATTGCCACCCACAGCGCAACGGGATGCACCATGGCGATGGTGTCTGGCTCTTGCAATTTACCCGCAGCCTGCCAAAGCATTCCCACCCCCACGGCAAGCAACAAAGCCCCCAATACCAATGATGCTGCATTTTCAAATCGCTGATGCCCATAAGGATGGTGCGCATCGGCATCTTTCTGACTGTGGTGATTGGCCACCAGCACCACAAAATCTGCAATCAGGTCAGAGAGCGAGTGAATGCCATCAGCGATCAACCCCTGCGATTTTGCAAAAACACCCGCAGTGATTTGTAGGGCAGCCAAAACCACATTGACGCCCACGCTGACCCAGGTGCTGCGCGAGGCCGCACGGGCGCGCTCACTCACGGTGAACCCATCGTCATTGGAATCAAGAGGAATATCGTCAGGAATCATGTTACACAGCACCCGGCGATTTCGCTTGAAAATTTCGCAATGCGGCAATGCGGTCTTCCAGCGGGGGATGCGTGGAAAACAGTTGTCCAATACCGCCTGCAATGCCAAAAGCGGCCACACTCTTGGGAAGTTCGCCGGTTTTTATTCCTCCCAACCGCACCAAAGCGTTGATCATGGGTTGTTTGCGCCCCATCAATTGCGCTGCACCTGCATCGGCACGAAACTCCCGATGACGGCTAAACCAGGCCACCACCATGGCGGCTGCAAATCCCAGAACAATGTCAAGCACAAGGGTGGTGAGCATGTAGCCTAACCCGGGGCCAGAGTCGCGGTCATCGCCCTTCCTAAGAAAACCATCCACCGCATAGCCAATGACGCGGCTTAAAAACACCACGAAGGTGTTCATCACTCCCTGAATCAAAGTCATCGTGACCATGTCACCATTGGCTACATGGGCAATTTCATGGCCGAGTACAGCCTCAATTTCTTCGTGCGTCATGCCTTGCAACAACCCTGTGCTCACTGCTACCAGGGCTGAATTTTTAAATGCACCCGTGGCAAAGGCATTGGGATCGCCCTCAAAAATACCGACTTCGGGCATGTCGATATGAGCACGTTCCGACAGTTTTCGGACAGTTTCAAGGATCCAGGCTTCATCCGCATCAGAGGGTTGCTCAATGACGCGAACGCCTGAAGTCCACTTGGCCATGGGTTTGCTGATGAGCAAGGAAATGAGGGCACCCCCAAAGCCCATCACCAGGGCAAAACCCAAAAGCGCCCCCAAATTCAAACCACTGGAAGTCAAATAACGATGGACCCCCAACAAACTGGCCACCACGCCCAGCACAGCGACCACCAAGACATTGGTTAAAACAAACAACAGTATGCGTTTCATGATTTCCCTTTGAAAAAAAGCGACACCCTGATGGGTCGCAAGACAGCCCTAATGGTAATGGCAAGCGTGTGCGATTCAATGTGGAGACGAGTTGAGCGGATTCATTGACCCATTTGACACTGATTCATGCCCTTGCCTCTACTTTTTTTAGGGTACTTTGTCTTCCACACCTCGCCGCATTCAAACGTGGTTCTGTCGTAGAAAACCAAGTATCAAAGCTACGATCATTCTCAATGGACTCCAGCACCAGGTAACCCGAGGATAAATCCATCAGCACCAGGATCATCATCTGACGAACGTCTCATCGGCCGCCACAACGGCTTTGCGCGTTCCTGGCGGAGTCGAGGCTTCGCATTGCTGTTGGGTGTAGGCAACAGTTCCTCCATTCGTTTGAGTTGGGTCAACATTGCACTGGGAG
>CAIXMC010000289.1 GCA_903920405.1 uncultured beta proteobacterium | reverse complement strand
ATGATGACCGGGAAAATCCATGATTTGACCCATATCCACTGCTGAGACGTTGGCATTACAGAATGAAACAATTTATTGTAAGTTGATTTTAAATTATTAAAATCAATAACTTGCATGAATAATTGAACTGAACCAGTGCCCGCTTGAGCCAGATGTGTGAGCAGTTGGCTGTTCCTGTGTACCCCTGGCATGGGGACATTGGCCAAACACCGCGCAAACAGTTCATGGCATCGCCACGCGGCCTGGTGCTGATCACGCCGGAATCACTCGAGTCCTTGCTTTTTCGCCGTGGCAATGATCTGGCGACGATGTTTTGGCAACTGCAAGCTGTGGTCGTTGATGAACTGCACGCTTTTATTGGCAATGTGCGGGGTCGGCAGTTGCAGTCGCTCATGCACAGGCTGGAAACCCGATTGGCACGTCGGGTGCAAAGGGTGGGTTTGTCCGCCACGTTGGGGGACATGGCATTGGCGGCAGATTTTTTGCGCCCAGGCCAGGGGGCGCAGGTGCGATTGATTGTGAGCGCGGCAGAGGCCAAGTCGCTGCAACTGGTGCTCAAAGCTGTGATGGAGCCTGATGGTTTTGACGACACCGACAACACGAATCCCGCCCATCAGCAAATTGCATCAGCCCTGTTTGCACGCCTGCGCCACGCCAACTACCTGATTTTTCCCGAAAGAACGTATTGGGTGGAGTTTTATGCCGATGCCTTGCGCCGCAAGTGCGAAGCCGCCGGGCTGCCTGTGACTTTTTTCCCGCACCATGGGCGTCTGGGTAAATCCGAGCGTGAAAGTACAGAATTTGAATTGAAGCGCGGCCATTTGCCCATCAGCGCCATTTGCACCAGCACGCTGGAAATGGGCATTGACATTGGTGCCATTCGTGGCATTGTTCAAATTGGCGCGGCGGTCACGGTGTCGGGCTTGTGCCAGCGCATTGGTCGGGCGGGGCGACGCGACGGTGAGGTGGCCGAACTTTGGCAGTATTGCGTGACCCGCGAACCGGTCAAAAGTTCTGATGCCGTGACGGGTTTGCATGCTGATTTGATTCAGGCCATTGCGGTCATTCGCTTGTTTTTGGCCAAATGGTACGAGCCACCGCCCGCAGTGGCACTGCATTACTCCACGTTGGTGCAACAAATTTTGAGTTTGATGGGCGAGCGTTTTGGCATCACTGCTGCCCAGGCCTTCCACACCCTGTGCCTAACGGGGCCATTTCAGGGCGTGAGCGAGGCCGATTTCATTGAACTTCTGCGCTGCATGGCCGCCAGTGAACTGGTGATGCAAGACGCCAATCGGCTACTTCTTCATGGCCGTGTGGGTGAAAAGCGCGTCAATCACTACACCTTCTTCGCAGCGTTTCAGGATACGCGTGAATATCGCTTGCTGCACGCAGGCAAGGAGCTTGGCACTTTGCCCATGCCACCTTCTGACGAAGGCGATGTGCTGATTTTTGCAGGGCGGCGCTGGCAAATTGTGGCCATTGACCATGACAAACTGCGTGTTGATCTGAAGCCAGCCAACGCCGGACAGCCCCCCATCACGCTGGGCGGTGGTTTGCCGGTGCATGACCGTGTGCGTCAAGAAATGCGCCTTGTGCTGGCCGGCACAGATGTGCCCCCCTGGCTGGACGACACCGCCCGCGCTGTACTGGCCGATGCACGTCGCCAATACGTTCACCTTCGATTAGCCCAAACTGCCTTGATCACCGAAAAACGAACGGTCTGTCTGTTTCTTTGGCTGGGTGATGCCACACAAGATGCGTTGGAGCATTTGCTTAAAGCGCAAGGCCTGAGCGCCGAGAACGTTGGCATGTGCGTCAAAGTGAGTGGTACATGCGAGGCAGATGTGGGCGACGCACTGGCAACCATCGCCGCTGCACCACTGCCTGCCTTGACCGATATTTTGAAACGACAGGATTGTCGTGGTGTTGAAAAATGGGACTGGACACTGTCTGACCGCTTGTTTTTTGACAGCTATGCCTCCAGACAGCTCAATCTAAAAGCGGCACATGCCTGGGCGGGTACTTTTAACGTGAAACAACTCGCACTCAAGGCGAACACAACCTTCGCCCAGAAAAGCAATTAAAAAGAATCCGTGCAACCACTATAGACTTTCAGATAAATAACTTCCATTTTGACCGAAAAAATATCTTCAAGATCAGCAGGTTACTTGAGTATACTTGGAAACTATTTATCTGAAAGTCTATAGGTGGCATTGTCCAAGTGCTACCGCTAGCACCGATAACTTCGGACTTGATGGATGCTCAGATGTTTCATTCTACGGGGTGTCGGATCGCCTACATGACAGTTTGTTCCTCAAGCACAACCACTTTGGGGTTTGCGATGGCATCTATCTTCAGACAACCTGATCTCTACACGGCCAGTTTGACATAATCAAGTATAAATATACTTATAACTGAAGTTTCGGGGTTCATTTTGACCCACCAATATTACACAACCCATTGATTTACGACGATTCCAATCGCATTTGCAAGGGGTCGAGTTGAAGGGCTTGCGCGAAGAAGCGTTGTACGTGTAGGTCAATCGTTTTCATCACCAAGTCAGCCTTGTCGCCCAGCACTGGCTT
>CAIXMC010000288.1 GCA_903920405.1 uncultured beta proteobacterium | reverse complement strand
GGAATGTCAGCTCATCGTTAGCGATAACCAGCTCGGCAGCACGCTTGCCTTTCTCATCGTTCTGGAATGTCAGCTCATCGTTAGCGATAACCAGCTCGGCAGCACGCTTGCCTTTCTCATCGTTCTGGAATGTCAGCTCATCGTTAGCGATAACCAGCTCGGCAGCACGCTTGCTTTCGGTGGCACTCAACTCCGCCAGTGTCTGATTGGCTTTTTCCAAGGCCAGCGTGCGCTCCAGTACACGCTCTTCGAGCAACTCACGGTGATGAATTATTTTGACCGACATGTCACTGAACTTTTGCGACAAAACGGTCAGTTCATCGTTTCCCTGGTGGGTCACCTGTACCGGACCGCTACCCGTTCCGGTTTGCTGAATCATCTTCATCAGTTGCTTAAGAGGATCCAAAATACTGTGCCCGATGACGAACGACAACAAGATCGCGACGATCAGTCCCAGTGAACCCATCAGGGCAATCGTATTGCGTAGCGATCTTGCCTTGGTAATCAGGCTGTCATAGGGGATGGTGTTGACGACAAACCAGTTGGTACTGGGTATCTGTGAATAGACCGCCACCATCCGAACGTTGCCTTTGCCTATCACCGCGTCAGGGAATTGGCTTGAGTAGGTGATAGCACCGGTCGATTGCCCGAGCTTCACTGTACGCAACACCGCCTGTTTCAGCTCCAAGTGGGGTGCCTCGTCATTCATTCTGGCCAGCCTGGCCTTGGACTCTACGATGATGCTGCCATCAAGCGCGTCCATCAGGTAAATTTCGCTACCCTCAACCAGATTGACATCCTCAAAAATTTCCGAAAAATGCGATGGCTTCAGACCCAGATAGAGGCCACCGGCCACCCTGTTATTGGCCTTGAAAAATATCTGCCGTGTCATCGCGATACCCTTTTTGCCGCTCGCCAAACCGATCGTCCCCCAATAGGGCATGCCTTTCAGTTGTGACATTTTTCCGGCAAAAGTTTGCACGCTCTGCCCCAACTTGGTAAACACCTGGGAGTCCATGATCTGGTTGTTGCTGGTCAGAAAATACATCTGGTTGATGTAGTCAAACGAACCGTAGGCGTTGAGCAGAATGCTCGGCATGGCGGCCTGGGCTTGCGCCTGGTCGGCGGCATCTTGGCCAACATGCTGCGCCAGTGCAGTTTGAACCCTGTCAGACAGTATCAGCGTCTCCACATTGGCATCAATCTGTGCCATGCGCAACTGCACATTTTTTGCAACCTGCTTCACCATTTCGGTCGCAAAAATTTGTGCTTGGTCTTGGATTGCCTGGCTTGATTCAACAAAGGATACATAGCCCGATACCAGCAAGGGCAGCACAGATAGCACGACGAACGCACCTATCAGCCGGTAGCGGATGGTCGTCTGTCTGAGCAGCGAAGTTAACGCTGCGAGCGTCAGTTTGGTCATTTTGAGGTGCCCTGGGTTGGCTGGTGCGCCGGACGTGCCTACTGGTTATGTCGGTGTACTTCGGTTTTGATGGATTCATCGAGTCTCTTGGCTGCCTGCTGCGGCGAGGCTTTGCCAAGTAAGACATCCTGCATCAATGTGTGCAGCATTTCAATGCTTGTGGCGGGAAGAAAGGAGTAGTAAGGGCTGGCTGTGACCGGCAGTGACTGCGCATGTTTAACATATTGCAGAATCTGCGCGTCGGCCACCACCGCCCCGTCCACCTGTTTAAGTGGCGGGATGTTTTGTCGCTTGTTCTGATAGACGGGAAACCCCTTGCCAAACAGATACTCCAGAAATTCAAGAGTGGCCTGCTTGTTCCCCGTCTGGCTCACTGCGAAGCCCGTTTCACTGCCAATCACTGGGACACCTTGTGTGCCTGCGGCATTCCACGGGGGCATGAAGACACCGGTTTTGAAACCATGACCATGCATCAGCAAGCCAGCGGCCCAAGTGCCATGAAATGCCATCGCGATCTTGCCTTCGGTGAATAACTTGATACCTGCATCGTAATTGGTACTCATGTAACCGTGCTGCACATACCCGCGCTGTGCCAATAGTTTGATTTTGGCAAAAATGTCCATTACCTCTGGCGTATTGAGGTCAAGACTGCCGTCACGCAGACGCTGTTTCCAGTCTGGGTGACGTGTTACAACATTGTTGGCAAAACCAAAACTAAATGGCCCGTTGCCAAGCATGTTCGGGAACCCACCATTCAACATGATGGGTACAAAGCCAGCCTTTTTGAGTTTTTCGCAGACGCGGAGAAACTCTTCAAAATTGATTGGTAATGCCTGGATCCCAGCCTTTTTAAACATATCCTCGTTGAAATACATCAGGGTGGCAGCCACGCCGCCAGAAATTCCATAGTGCCGTCCTTTGCTAGAGGTCCAGTCGGCTTTCAGGCTATCGAGCGTATTGTTCCAGGCGCTGGTTTGGCCCACCTCGGCCAGTAGCCCTTGATCAGCCAGATCTGCCGAATAGGCATTTGGATTCACCGATAGCAAGTCAGGCAACTTATTGGATGCCACTTTGGGTTTGAGATTTTCTTCGACCGAATTGCCGATCATGAATTGCAAGTCGACCCAAATGTGGGGATGGGTCTTGGTAAATTCAGTCACGATATTTTGCATTTCGTCCGACCAGTCGGGTGCCCAGACCAACGCGGTGATGGTGACGCGGAGCTTCGCATTGGTCGTGCTATTGCTGTTCTCGTGACTGTTGGAGCAACTTGCCACCAAAGTCAGCAGGATTAGCACAGAGAGTATGAATCCCACTATTTTCATCAATTTAACTTGATGTTCAAGTTTTTTGTGATGGACAATGACGGATCATCTCCACAAAGAAGGGGTGCGTTTAAACAAACGACAGAAAAGTTTCATAGGAATTTTCGTAAAGCCTTGCCCAGATTGGGTTTTAGTCGAATTTTGATCTCCCAAATTTAGCGCGTATTCAGGGGTGTATTTTTGGGAAGCGCCAAACCAATAGAGTCGACCATCCGCTCATCAGAGAAGTCGAACTCCCCGTGCAAAGAGCGAGGTGACCATGTTTTCTGGGCACTGGTTCAGTCGAATGGGATTTTGTGATGCTGTCATAGGTATCATAAACAGTTCGTCCCAAGAGAGCTGCTTATCAAGAATTCCTAGTGCAACAGATGGAATTTTTTTTGTAGTGAAATGAGTCCGTATGAAGTTATGTAAGTCAAAGAATATAAGTTATTTATCATTAGTTGTTATTTGAAACCTATTATGTAATTATTCCAATATGTTGTTTTTATACAACTTCTTATAGGCTTCAAGTATTATCTAATGATAAAGAACTTATAT
>CAIXMC010000287.1 GCA_903920405.1 uncultured beta proteobacterium | reverse complement strand
ATTGAACCTGAACATTGCAGGCACAACTGCCGAACTAAAAACCAATTTAGGCCCACTGGTTTCGACCAGAGCCACGGATACCACGGTCAATTTTGGAGGTGTACTGGACAACAGTGCCGTTGGAAGCACACTGGATGTTGGCAGTAATGGTTTATTTGGCCTGGGTGGTTTAAGCAGTTTGACTGGCACCATCAAAGGCGGCACGGTCATGAGCAGCGATGCCGTCGCCCCCACACTCAACAGCAACAATGGCATTCTGGACGGTGTCACTCTGGGCGATGCCACGCACAAATCCCTCATCACCAGCGGTACATTGTTTATCAACAATAGTCTGATGCTGGCCGATGGCGCGACAGTAAATAAAGGCGCTGACTCCTGGTTCTTTAATACCGCAGGCTTGCAACACATCGGTATCCAAGGTGGTACTGGCATAGCCATCATCAACAACGCTGGCGGTTATCTTTCGCCTTACTACTACACGTCAGGTGTTTCTTTACAAATTGACAGTGGTATTACAGTGCAAGGTTATGGTTCACTTGCCCGGTACTACTATTACAGCGACTTCGGTAGCATTACCAACAACGGCAGCATCATTGCCAACACTGAAGGGCAGACTTTTGAGGTGACAGTCCCTACCTTGATCAATAACGGAATGCTAAGTGCAGTGGCAGGTACGCTAACGCCCAATTCGACGACATTTGCAAACAATGGCACGATCAATCTGGCATCCAGCGGCACCTTGATTCGCAACGGAGGTTTTACCAACCCCGTGGGTGGTGTGATTCAAGGCAGTGGCTTTATTAACCTGCCAGATGGAACCTTGGTTAATCAGGGTGCCATTAACCCGGGTGGCATAGGTAGCGCGGGTCAATTGAATATCACTGGCAATCTGATCAATTCAGGCACTATCAACATTGACGTTGGAGGGATCGTACCCAGCACACAGCACGATAAGTTGATGGTCAGCGGTATGGCTACCTTGGGCGGCAATTTGAATGTTACTCAACCGGGTGACTATAAGCCAGGCGCAACAGAATCTTTCAATGTGCTGGGCGCGGGCGTTGTCAGCGGAGTGTTTGAAAACGTCAGTACCCCTGCGAGTTCGCCCTACATAGAGAAACACAACGAGGGGGTGGTTTGGCTGAGCTTGTCATCTAACGCATTGCCTTCGCACATGAACGCCTGGTTACCAGATGCAGATGGCGACTGGAATAGCCCAGGCAACTGGACTAATCAGGCCCTGCCCACCGCCAGTGACAGTGTTGTCATTGACCGTCCGGCGGGTAATTACACCGTGACGGCTTCCTATGGAACTTTTGAGGCAGGCTCGATTTTAAGCAATGAGAACTTGCTTTTTGCAGGCGGAACTTTGACTGTATCAGGTGCAAGCACTTTGAACGCCAGCACCACGATACAGCCATATGCATCAGTCTATTTCAATAGTGGTGTGACCAATCATGGTGTGCTCTCAGGATTAGGTACGATCAATGTTGGTACGGGTGCATCAGGTTTGATCAACCAAGGCACTATCAACCCTGGCGGCACAAACGGTGCAGGAACGCTCACCATCAATGGTGATCTGCAACTGGCCTCCAACTCAGTTCTCAATATGGAACTCGGTGGCGCATCAGCAGGTTCAGAATACGATGTACTGGCGGTGACTGGCAGTGCAACGCTGGACGGCACACTCAACAGCACACCCATCAACGGCTTTACGCTCAATGGTCAGAGCTTTGATGTGATCACCGCAGGGACGGCTACCGGCGGCTTTACGACATTGAACTTGCCCGCAGGTGTCAATGGTGCCATCGTAAATGTCCCCATTTATCGCCTGACGCACAGCGACATGACTTGTACCGGTGTGTGTTGGGACGGTGGCGCAGGTACTTATGCCTGGGAAGATGCAAACAATTGGACAGGTGATGCACTGCCTACCGACACCAGCCTGGTGCAGTTGAACCTGGTTTTGGGTGTGGATGCCACATTGTCCAGTACACGACGCATCAGGGGACTTGACACCGCTATTGGCAACAACCTGACGATCAACCCAGGTGGCGCACTGACCCTCAATGACCCTGCCGTGACCTCCCATCTTGCAGGCAATTTGATGCTCAATGGCGGAAGTTTATTGGGCAATGGTTGCATTAATAGCAGCGGTAACCTAGTGATGGCAGACGGCACCATGACTCTGAATGGTGTCAATAACATCAGTGCATTGGCCATGATGGGGGGTACCCTCACGGGTTCTGGCACAGTCAATGTCGATGGTAGTTTTGCCCAAAGCGGTGGTGTCATTAACACCACGGGGAATCTTTCCATCCAGCAGTCCAGCGATATTTTGACCGTTGGCAAGATAACGGCAAATAACATCTCACTGAGAGCGCCGACACTGGCGATCACTGACGACATTCAGGCGCGGTATGTGAATTTGAGCGCAGACAACCCGATCACAGTGGATGCGGGCAAGAAGGTGATTGGCTGGAATGATGCGGGGGGTTGGGGGGATTTGAATTTTTACGCTTACTCGCCTGAAACACCGGTGGTTGTGGGTGTAGATGGTTTGGTAGATGGTGCGCAAATCTCGGCTTACGGCGGAGGGGGGGTCTTTCAGTCGCCTTACATTGGGTTTAACTCTTCGATCAGTTTGACAGTCAGTTCGGATTTGATAGTAGCTGGGGACGTAAGTCTTGGTTTGTATGCACCCACTTTGACCATCAATGGCAACGTTCAGGCACGCTCTCTCAACTTGAACGCTGACAACCCCATTCAAGTTGCCGCTGGCAAGACCGTGAAGGGGTTTAACGGGGATGCGGCGAACCCCAATGGAACGATTTCCTTTGCGCATTACTCTTTTGAGAACCCTTTGGTCTTGAGTGCTGACAATGTAGCGGACATGTCCCGAATTGGGGGCAACCGTATATTTCAGGCCTCAGATATGAATTTTTCCAGTGGCAGCGCCGTCACGATGGATGCTGCGCCTGAAGGATTAAACAGCATTCGCCTATCTGCCCCCCAACTGACCATCAATCGCAACATTCAGGCGAATAATGTTAGTTTGGAGACTGACAACCCCATCACAGTCAAAGCGGGTGTCATCGTCATGGGTTCCAACGGCGATCTCGGCAACCCTTATGGCACGATTTATTTTTCGCCCTACACCTATAACAAGCTGATGGTGGTGGGGGATGGTGGGTGGGCGGGTGCGAGCGATTTCTCGCCGCTGGGTACCACGAAAGCTTTTCAAGCCTCTGAGATGCACTTTTCCAGTGGCAGTGCTTTAGAGGTAAATTCAGCGCTTGTCGGACTGCAAAGCATCGGTTTGCATGCGCCTGATGTGACCATCAATGACGATGTTCAGGCAGGCTATGTGAGCTTGAATATGGATAAGCTGACAGTCACCACTGGTAAAACGGTGACAGGGTCGAACGGGGATGCCATCAACCCCCGTGGAACTCTGGCTTTTTCATCTTACAACAACGATAAACCGTTGGTTTTGGGAGTGGACGGATGGATTGATACCACCCGGCTGACCAAGCTGGATGGCATGGGTACTTTCAGGGCATCCGATGTGAGTTTTTACAGTGGCAATGCACTCATAGTTGATAGCGTTCCTGCTGGCTTGGAGAGCATGAAATTTCAAGCCCCAACCTTGACGATCAACGATAACCTTCAGGCCGGCACTGTCTATTTGTACGCTCAAAACACCCCTCTTATCCTTTCCCATAACGTCACCGCTGGGTACCTTGATATCTATGCCCCTGCGGGTCTGACCAATTTGGCAACATTGTCGGGTTCTGGTTACATCTCTGTTGGCACTGGCACGACCGGTTTAAATAATCAGGGAACGCTAAACCTCGGCGGCACGGGCGCGATAGGCAAATTGACGATGAGTGGCGACTTGCAATTGGGCGCTGACTCCGTGCTCAATGTGGATTTGGGCGGCATTTGGTCAGGAGAATCTGACTTGCTCGATGTCAGTGGCAATGTCACACTGGCGGGCACTTTGAACGCGAACTTGTTGCCTGGCTATACGCCCAGCAACACTGATGCCATTCCTTTTGTGCTCATGAGGGGTGCATACAGTGGCACGTTCACTGCTGAGAATCGACCACAGCATTCCAGTGTGGGTTACGGTCTTAATGATGGTGAAGCCGCACGCATGATTTTTGCCGATGGTGACATTGACGTTTTTACCAACAAAAGCGGCGGACTGGATTGGTCTGACCCCGCCAACTGGAGCACTGGCAGTCTGCCAGTTGCCACTGATACCGCGCTTATCAGCGTGGGTTACAGATGGGCTGTCACGCATAAAACTGACGCAACCGACACGGTTGCAGCTTTAACCATTAACGATGGCAACTCTCTGGATGTGTCAGCGGGATCTGTGACTGTTTTGGGGACGACAACGCTGGAGGGATCGCTGACAGTTTCAGGCGCAGGCACGACCACTTTGAATGGTGCGCTAAATGGCGGTTTGTCTGGGCGCCTGGATGTTTTGGGTGGCAGTTTAAATTTGGGTTCAGAGGCGTGGGTTCGTACCTTGAACATGACGGGTGGCTCAGTCAGTGGTGCCGGTTCGCTTGATGTCAATGGTTATTTTGACCAGACGGGCGGTGCCATTGCGATGGGGGGGGCGGTTGCGATCAAGCAGGTTGAAGGCGATTTGAGCGTTGGAAATATCGGTGGCTCGTCCATCACTTTGACTGCCAAGGGGGGTGGCATCGGTCAATGGGAAATGACCGCGCTGACGACAGAAGGCCAGCTCGCCACGCAGTCGGCTACCGGAACTATTTTGAATAACACGGGCAATCGCGTTGGAGGGTGGATAGCGTTCAATTCCGAAAGTGGCAATATGGCATTGTCCAACTTGGGCGCATTAACTTTGGCATCTGTCAGTAATGCATCAGGTGGTGTCAGTGTGATTAATGCGGGAAGTATATGGGTCACTGATTCCATAGCCGCCAATGGTGATGTGAGTTTGACTGCAACTGATATTAATAGTAACGCTGCAACTTCTGTGGCTTCCTATGGTGGAAATATCAGTCTGGATACTCAAGGCACAGGCGGTATTTCGTTTGGCAATATTAATACGACAAGTTCTGGTGATGCGGGCAGTGTGACTTTATTCACACCTGGTTTTATCAAGGTGGGCAATATTGATGCCAGGGGGTTCAATGGTGGCAATGGAGGAGCTGTCACTATCACTGCGAACGGTGATTTTTATGATACCAGCAGTGTGGGTTCTATGGCTGCCCAGGGTAGTTACAACAGCACATTGGGTTTTCTGGGCAACGGTGGTGACATCCAGATTCGAACCCTGCACAGTCTTGATGTGGATGGTGATATTGAAACGAATGCAGCGATCAATATTGTTTCTCAAGGTTATTTGACGCAGAACCCGTTTGATACTTGCAACGATGGGTGTGTGCGTAAAAGTGTGATCTCCAACGCTTTCTCAGATTCGGCTACGAATGCGGGAATCTCTTTGAGTGGTGCGAATGTTACCTTGCTCGATGTATCTTCGTATGGTGATATTACCGTGACGGCGGTGGATAGTATAGGGACCAGCAATTTGTCAAATATTGGTTCTGCACGGATTAATACGGGGGGCGGACAGGTTATTTTTCATGCAGGTGGATCCATTGATCTTGACAATATGGCATCAGAATCTGGTGGATGGGTGGATACTACCAGTTGGAGTCATGCGGGCCATGTCACCATGAATGCCGACACGGGTGGGATAACAGTTGCAGACATTAACGCCAAAGGTGCTTTCAGTTATTTATCAGAAGGCGGCCATGGGGGCCACGTTACCCTGACAGCCGGTCAAGGTATTTCTGTTAATTCGATCGATACATCAGGTGGCGAGGGTGGTGTGAATTCCGACGGGATGGGTTACGCTGGTGGCAATGGCGGAAATGTGACTGTGACTGCCAACGGCGATGGCGACTACATCAGCAATCTGGGAGTGATTCGTGCCAACGGTGGCTCTTCAACAGAATTGACAGGAAGCGGTGGTTTTATTGCCGTGACGGCACAACATGCTATCCAACTTCATGGTGACATTTCAACCAATCCAACGTCATCCGGTGCGACGGACAGTGTGGTGACACTACAAACACCTGGCGCCTTGAGTGTCTATGGCACTGTGAGCGCCAGCGCGATTGAGGTATCAGCCGATACATTCACACTGGGCAGTGGAACTTGGCATCAGGTGGCTGCCACATTGCCCGCATTTGCCGTGAACGCCTTCAGTATCTTGGGTGGCTCGTTTGTTCGTGCCACTGGTGGGGATGGATCGGTACTTGCGCCGTACCAATTGGCAGACATCTATGGTGTGCAGGGCATGGGCAGTATGCCGGATCAATCTTACCGATTGGCCAACGATGTGAATGCCAGTGCCACCGTCAACTGGAATGCGGGTGCTGGTTTTGTTCCCATAGGAAACTTGGGCACGGCGTTTACCGGCACGTTTGAAGGCATGAACCACACCATCAGTGGGCTTGTGATCAACCGCCCCACTGAAAACAATGTTGGTTTGTTTGGTCACGTGACTGGCAGTGTTATTCAGGATGTGGGGCTTGTGAATATCAGCGTCAATGGAAGCTGGAATGTAGGCACGCTGGCAGGTGCTAACGGTGGCGACATCAGCGGCAGCTACGCCACAGGCAACGTGCAAGACGGTGATGGCTCAGTCGTTATAGGAGGAACAGGCGGGTTGGTGGGTTACAACAGCGGCACCATCCAAAACAGTTACGCTGATGTTGGTGTAGCTGCTGTCAATAGTGTTTATTCTGAAGGCGGCATAGGGGGTTTGGTGGGCTACAACCAAGGCATCATCACTAACACTTACGCGGCAGGCCATGTGACGGGTTTTGCTGGTAACGCGGTGGGTGGATTGGTGGGCAAGAACACGGGCACAGTCAATGACAGTTTCTGGAACACTGACACTTCAGGCAACAGCACATCCCAAGGGGGTACAGGTTTGACATCGGTGCAGATGATGCAGTTTGCCAGCTTTGGCAGTTGGGGCGAATCGATTGCAGACAACGGTGATGCTGGAACTGTATGGCGTATTTATGAGGGTCACACTGCGCCTTTACTCGCTGGGTTCATGCCGGTTGCAACGCTCTCGAATAGTTCTGCCACTTACAACGGCGCGATTCAAACAGGTGAAGAATATGACCGCGTGATGGCGGCCAGCGGACGCAACGTGGGCAGTTATACCGCTTACTCTACCCAGCAAGGGTACGACATTGTGGGTGGTGATCTGACCATTGACAAAGCGGTCATCACAGCGATCAATGGTATGTTGGCTGCTCATAAAATTTATGACGGTACAACCAGCGCCGAAATCGATGCCACCCGTGCCAACTTCAGCGGCATGGTCAGTGGCGATAACCTGGAAGTCACCTTTGCTTCGGGCAGCTTTGGTGACAAGAATGTGGGTACGGGTAAAACGGTCACCATTACCGGTTTAAGCCTAAGTGGTTTAGACGCTGGCAACTATCAAATTGAAAGCACTGTTACCAGCACCAGTGCGGACATCACGGCAAAAAGCCTAACCCTGGCCAGCGTGACAGCGGCCAATAAAACCTACGACGGCAGCACAAGCGCCACTGTGAGCGGGAGCGCACTGACGGGCGTGATAGGCAGTGAAGATGTCAGCTTGAGTGGACTGACCGGCACTTTTGACACTAAAAACGTCGGCACAGCCAAAACCGTGACAGTGAATGGCGGTATTCTGGCAGGCACAGATGCTGGCAACTACCAAATTGCAAGTACTGCAGGCACGGCCAGTGCGGACATCAGCGCAAAAAGCCT
>CAIXMC010000286.1 GCA_903920405.1 uncultured beta proteobacterium | reverse complement strand
GTAGCTCAATCGGGTGCGTAGCGCTCTCACCCAAAGGGTGAACTCCATCGAAGTAACAAATATCAATTTTCATAACGGTTTAGTGAAGATAATAAGCGGTCAACTGAGGAATCTAGGTTCAAAGGTATGACGCGGCAAGGTGACGGTCAGCGTAGTGCTATTTTGCTCGTCACTGGTCGTCATGGTCAGTGAACCGTTTTGAGCCTTGACCAGCATCTGCGCAGAATAGGTGCCAATGCCGCTGCCACCCGCTTTGCCGCTGGTAGCAAATTTTTCAAAAAATCGTCCCCGAATCTCCACTGGCACCACGCCACTGTTGGTCATCACAATGCGCAAAGGCGTTTCATCCTTGAGCGTGACCACAACACGGGTGTCAGTCGGCGCGGCTTCGCACGCATTTTTAAGAAGGTTTTGAAACAGCGAGAAGCACAGCATGACATCGCCCAGGACCTGCGGGAATTCTGTGCCCACAGGGGTGTCGGTGTCCACCTCAATGGTCAGTCGCTTGTCTGAAAAAGTGGAGCGGAATAAATCAACAATGCGATGCAAAATCTCGCTCACATTCACTGCCACAGCCTTGAGTTTGAACTGCCCCATCTCGATTTTGTAAAGCTCGCCAGCCAGATTGACCATATTCATTGCCTGCTCTGCGGTTTGCTGCACCAGTTGCAATTGGGCGACGTGTTTTGGATCCAGCGTGTTATCGTCTGTCAGCGTTTGCACCATGCTCACAATACCGGCCAGCGCGCCCTTGAGGTCGTGACGGGAAATGTTGTCAGCGTCCTGGCGTACACGAGCCACATCGAGCATGGCATCGTAATCCGCCTGCAATTTGCGACGCATATCCACCAACTGAATGAAGTTGCGCACACGCGCCCGCAGTGCCTTAGGGTCAGAGGTCTTGGACACAAAATCAACAGCCCCTAGCTCCATGCCTTTGAGACGGGCATCGTCATCGGTCAAGCTTGTGACAAAAATCACCGGCATCTGTGCGGTAGCAGGTTGTTCACGCAGACGGCGCACCACTTCAAAGCCATCCATGCCAGGCATCAGAACGTCCATCAGCACCAAATCAGGCGGGTTGGATTGACATATTGTCAAGGCGGCCTCTCCATCTACAGCGGTTAAAACCTGGTATTCATCCTTGAACAGTTTTTTAAGCAAATTCAAACTGACCGGGTAATCATCAACCACCAAAATTCGTGAAGGCGACAAGAAAGTTTCCAATTCCAGACCATCTGTCTCTGATTTGGGTAGAGTCGCAGCGTGTTTGGGAATGGGGGTGGGGATGGAGATGGAGAGTGTCTGGGGTTTGAAAATGCGCTCCAGTCGTGCCATCAAACTGCTAGCGTTATAGGGCTTGACCAAAAGACCATTGACACCTGCGGCAATCACCATTTCAATACGCTGACGATCGGCCTCGGCGGTGATCATTAAAAACGGCAAATTGGCCAAATTGGCATCAGCACGAATGGCTTTAAGCAAATCCAGCCCGGACATGACAGGCATGTTCCAGTCGGACAACACCACATCAAACTTGCCCTGGCGCAACATGTCAAGCGCCTCGGCACCATGACGTGCCACCTTGATTTTTTCGCAACCCATGCCACGCAACTGATTGACCGTCACTGCGCGCATCAGCTCCATATCCTCGACCACCAGGTAGTTCAGTTGATGCAAATTCATACGTTGGCGAAAGGCGTGAGGGACATTGGGGCAATTATCAGTCACTGGGGGGGCGTTTCAAACTGATGTAGAGCAGCCAACCTAGCCGCATACAAGAAGACGAGTTTGATGAATGTGTTTGCCTATTTTTACTATTAAAAAAATAGCTAACTACGCAAGCAGGACGGGGGCTAGAGGCCAATTTGTTATACCAAAAAACTCACCTCTGGTAGCGCTGGCATCTTGCCTACTGTAGATGCGGCTTCCAGCCGCATTTAAACAAGCGGCTGGAAGCCGCTTCCACAAGCTACGGTCAGTTGTAAGATAGATAACCTTTTATTGACATTTGGAGGCCTACATGCAAACCGTTCGTCCCCCCGCAGTTTCGGGAACTTTTTATGCAGACAACGCCCAAGTCTTGTCCAACGATGTCAGTGCCATGCTGGGGCTGCCAGACACTGACACCTCTGCAATGAATCTAAAGTGCATCATCGTGCCTCATGCCGGTTATGTCTATTCAGGACCGACCGCGGCCACGGCTTACCGTCACCTCCACAAGGCACGACACGTCATCAGGCGTGTGGTGGTGTTGGGGCCGGCACACAGAGTGCCCATCAGGGGTTTGGCACTGCCGGGAGTTCAATTTTTTGCGACACCCTTGGGGACAGTCGAGATTGACCAAGGGGCTGTGGCACTGTTGATCGATTTGCCACAGGTGGTGGTCAGTTCTGCTGCACATGCACAGGAGCATTCACTCGAAGTACAAATCCCTTTTTTGCAATCTGTTCTTGACGAGTTCAAGCTCTTGCCACTGGTTGTAGGTGATGCCACGCCTGCCGAAGTTGCACAGGTTTTGGAAACAGTTTGGGGTGGGGAGGAAACCCTGATAGTCATCAGCTCTGATTTGTCCCATTTTTTGCCTTACGCACAAGCTCAGGCCAAAGACAGCAAAACGGTTCGCAACATCATGGAACTGCAACCTGTCCTGACGCACGAACAGGCGTGCGGTGCCACCCCCATCAACGGACTGCTCATCGCTGCCAGGCGCTTTCACCTGAAGCCTGAACTGCTGGAAGTTTGCAACTCTGGCGACACGGCGGGCGACAAGGATCGCGTAGTGGGTTATGCCTCTTTTGCGTTCGTTCCAAAAACGCCAGAGGCCATAACCTCACCTGTTGACGGCAAAGTCTTGCTCTCGATTGCCCGCGCAGCGATTTCTACGGCGCTTGGACGCACAATGAATGCGCCTGAAGAGGCTTCCTGGCTTTTCGAACCTGGGGCATGTTTTGTCACACTGACCCAATCTCACCAATTGCGCGGCTGCATCGGCTCACTGCAAGCCCACCGCAGTCTGGTGGCCGATGTGAAAGCCAACGCTGTGGCAGCAGCCTTGCACGATTCGCGCTTTGCACCTTTGACTTTGGTTGAACTTCACTTGACAGATGTGGAGGTCTCGGTGCTGTCTGCCATGCAGCCCCTGGCATGGACCAGCGAAGCTGATGCACTCTCACAACTCAGACCCGGCGTGGACGGTGTTGTTTTTGGGTTTAGACATCATCACAGCACGTTTTTGCCACAGGTATGGGAGCAATTGCCAACGGCTCAGATTTTCATGGCACACCTTAAACGCAAAGCTGGACTGCCCCCTGATTTTTGGGACGAAGGTGTACAACTGCAACGCTACACCGTGAGCAAATGGAAGGAAGGCTCATGATGGACATGGCGTACCCCGCCCGTTACTGGCACATCAACGACGATGGTCGCCTTCAGTGCGATCTGTGTCCGCGTGACTGCAAATTGCATGAAGGGCAGCGTGGCGCGTGCTTTGTGCGGATGCGTCAAGGTGAGCAAATGGTATTGACCACTTATGGTCGATCTTCAGGTTTTTGCATTGACCCCATTGAAAAAAAGCCGCTTCATCATTTTTTTCCAGGCAGCAGCGTTTTGTCATTTGGTACAGCAGGCTGCAATCTGACCTGCAAGTTTTGCCAAAACTGGGACATCAGCAAATCGCGTGACATGGATCGTTTGATGGATCGTGCATCGCCACAAACCATTGCATCAGCCGCCCAACACCATGGTTGCAAGAGCGTGGCATTCACTTACAACGACCCCGTTATCTTTGCCGAGTATGCGATGGACGTGGCCGATGCCTGTCACGCCATGGGCATACAAACCGTGGCAGTGACTGCTGGTTACATCCATGCTCTTGCAAGACGTGAATTTTTTTCAAAAATGGACGCAGCCAATGTTGATTTGAAAGCCTTTACCGAGGACTTTTATGTCAAACAGGCCAGCGGACATCTGCAACCGGTGCTAGACACCCTTATTTATTTGAAAAATGAGACGCAAGTTTGGGTTGAGATCACCACTTTGCTTATTCCAGGCCTGAACGATTCTGACGAAGAAATCACTGCCATGTGCCGTTGGATCAGGCAGCAGTTGGGCACTGACGTTCCCCTGCATTTTTCAGCCTTTCATCCGGATTACAAAATGTCTCATCTGCCCGCCACGCCGCCCGCCACGCTCATCCATGCCCGCCAAATCGCCATGGAACAGGGGTTAAATTTTGTTTATACCGGCAACGTACACCACACCGAGGGTGACAGCACTTATTGCAAAAGCTGCCACACACCACTTATCGTGCGCGACTGGTACAACATCGATCACTACCGGCTGTCGGCTCAAGGCAAGTGCGTCACATGTGGCATGGCAGTGGCAGGACGATTTGGCGCAACCTGCGGCGCATTTGGGCGCCATCGCATTCCTGTTTCGTTTTCGTGAAAGAATCCCGATAAAGATAGGGTTTTTTGTTGCACCACATCCCACAGTCGATTCACACTGTCTTGTGCAACAAAGTCTGTACCGTGGCGCACAGTTCATCAATGTCATTGGGCTTGTGAATCAATGCCATGGCTCCTGCTTGCAAGGCATCGCGTTCAATATCAGGACTCACATAGCCTGAGGCCAGCGCCACAGGCAAATCGGCTCGAATATTCAAGGCATCGCGGATCAGTTCAACGCCGCTGTAACCTGGCATATTAAAGTCTGTCACCAATAAATCAAAGGCAAAAGCATCTTTTTGCAGTGCGGATAGCGCGGCCTTGGGATCGCTGAATGTTGTGACCTGATAGCCTTTGCGTCGCAATGCGCGCTGCACCAGAAAAATCAGCGCTTCATCGTCATCCACATACATCACCCGCTGACCCGCCCCTTGCGTTGGCTTGTTGACCACTGGAGCTGCGACTAATGTTAATGTTATCGGCGCTTCATGGCATACCGGAAAAATCAAACAAAACTCGCTGCCCACGCCCTCTGTGCTGTGAACTTCAACCCTGCCCATGTGCGTTTGCATGATGCCATGCACCACCGACAAACCCAGACCGGTACCTTGGCCTACAGGCTTGGTGGTAAAAAAGGGTTCAAAAATTCGCTTCAAAATGTCACTACTGATGCCACTGCCCGTATCACAAACGCTGAGTTTGACCTGTTGCCCCGCCGTGTCGCTGCAAGTATCAAGCGCAATGCGAATCTGACCCGTATGCTGTCCAATGGCATGCATGGCATTGGTACATAGGTTAAGCAGTGCCTGTTCAATCTGTGTCGCATCTGCCATGACCAACTGCTGTGTGGTATTCCCATGAATCTGTAGCCCGATATGCGGTGGCAGTGTCACTTTGAATAACTGCACGGTGTCTCGTATCACATCGGCAAGTTGCACTGCGGATCGGCGGGGTGGCTCATGGCGGCTGAATGTCAAAATTTGGCGCACCAAGTCACGTGCTCGCCGACCTGCACGGTCAATTTCATTCAAACTGACCGCCATGACACCCTCTATGTCAGCATCTTGCCGTGCCAACGCCACATTGCCCAAAATAGCACCAATGATGTTGTTGAAATCATGCGCAATACCGCCCGCCATAGTGCCAATGGCCTGCATTTTTTGAGAATCTCGCAACTGCGCTTCGAGCGTGGCACGGTGGGCTTCAAGTTTTTTGCTGGCTGTCAAGTCATGGGCAAACAAGGTCATGACATCCGCATCAGGATGATTTTGCTGCGACACACTGACATTGAGCGGCACGCTCGTACCATTTCGGGTGATGCCACTCATCTCACCCCATCGAGCATGGTGGGCGATACCGCCTTGTGCCAAAATAACAGCGGCCTGCGGTAAAAAGTCTGCCAGCGCCCGCCCCAACGCATCGGTTCCTGGGTAATCAAACAGGATTTGTGCAGCAGGGTTAAAAACGCTGATGCACAGGTTTTTATCAACACCCACAATGGCATCGAGTGAAGAATCAATGATGGCGGCCAGGCGTGTTTGACTTTGGCGCAAGGCTTCGTTGCGATCTTTGAGTGTGGTAGCGTTGTCTTGCAAAGCACGTCGTTGTGCAAGCAGTTGGCTTTGATCAATCACAGCGCAGATGAGGCTCACGGGGTTATCTTGGGCATCATCGAGACGGGCGATATGCAAATCTCCTGTAAACAAGCCGTTAGAGCCGCCACAAAACGTCAGTTCGTTGATTTCACTGATGCCATACTGACAGGCTTGCTCAATCCCCTGAAGCACTCTGGTTGCCAATTCCGACAACACCAAAGGCAGCAGAAAATTCAAAGGGGGGTCGCTCTCTAGCGGTCGAAACAAGGTCAGTGCGCGGGCATTGTTTTGCAGCACCTGCGCGCTTTCATCAATCACCATCAAGGCCAAAGGAACATTGGAAAACAGGCTGGCAAAACGCTCGGATGCAGCCTCTGCTGCCATCTGGCTAAAGCGCAGTGCCTGATTTTGAATTTTCAGCTCAGACTGATAATGACGGAGCTTGTCAATCAGACTGCGTGCCTGCGGTGCATCAACACGGCGGCGGCTGGCGCTGCCAAGGCGTTTGATGCGCAGATTTTTGGGAAGTGTGCCAGGTTGGATCCGCTTTTTCATGGCACTCTGAGGAAAATCAGCGAATCCCGGTCGCGGGCAACGCAGCAACCTGCAGGTTTTGTCAGGTGATGTGACGTTCTCTCTCAGGCAAAGTTGGCTTGTGCAAAGCCCCAGTTCACCAGGTGGGACAAAAAGGTTTCCACGTATTTCTGACGCAAGTTACGGTAGTCGATGTAGTAGGCATGTTCCCACACATCAACGGTCAGCAGGGCTTTGTCGGCGGTGGTGAGTGGTGTTCCAGCAGGCCCCATGTTGACAATATCCACGGTACCGTCATCTTTTTTCACCAGCCATGTCCAGCCTGACCCAAAGTTGGCCACGGCACTTTTGACAAAAGCCTCCTTGAACGCAGCGTATGACCCCCATTTGGCCTGGATGGCCAAAGCCAAAGCGCCTGTGGGTTCGCCACCCCCATCTTGGGTCAGGCCGTTCCAGAAAAAAGTGTGGTTCCAAATTTGAGCAGCATTGTTGTAAATGCCACCACTGGATTTTTGGACGATGGCTTCAAGCGCCATGCTCTCAAATTCAGTCCCTTTTTGCAGGTTGTTCAGGTTCGTCACATAAGCGTTGTGGTGCTTTCCATGGTGAAACTCCAGGGATTCCCGTGAGTAGTGGGGAGCCAGTGCATCCATGGCAAAAGGCAAGGCAGGCAAGGTATGTTCCATGATGTCCCTTCAGGTGGTAAGGATGTGAAAATTCGCATTGTAGAAACTCCTGACTTTGACGGGTGCGATTTAACTATTAAAAAGATAGCTACTTACGCAAGCAGGACGGGCGCTAGAGGCCGATTTGTTATACAAAAAACTCACTCAAGTTTGCGCATGACGGGTGAATATTGCCGCCTCCACATCACTTTGAGTCGCACTCAAGTCCAAAAGCCTTGTGCAAAGCTCGCACGGCCAACTCCATGTACTTTTCATCAATCACCACGGATGTCTTGATTTCACTGGTGGAAATCATTTGAATATTGATGCCTTCTTCGCTCAAGGTGCGAAACATGGTGCTGGCCACACCCACATGGCTGCGCATGCCGATACCAACAATGGAGACTTTGCAAATTTTGGTGTCTCCCACCACCTCTTGTGCGCCCAGTTTGGGTACGACTTGAGTTTTGAGCAGGTCAATCGTTTTGGCATGATCGCTGTGGTTGACGGTAAAGCTGAAATCGGTCTTGCCATCCTTGCTGATGTTTTGAATGATCATATCGACTTCAATGTTGGCATCAGCCACAGCACCCAGAATTTGGTAGGCAATGCCGGGTTTGTCGGGCACACCCAAAACAGAGACTTTGGTTTCGTCGCGGTTGAATGCAATGCCGGACACAATGGCTTTTTCCATGTTTTCATCTTCCTCAAAAGTAATCAGTGTGCCAGACCTGGCTTCTTCAACAATATCGATATCCCAAGGTGTAAAACTTGACAGCACCCGCAGTTTGACTTTGTACTTGCCCGCAAATTCAACAGAGCGAATCTGCAAAACTTTAGAGCCTAAAGAAGCCATTTCAAGCATTTCTTCAAAGCTGACGGTGGTGAGACGACGGGCATCGGATACCACACGGGGGTCGGTGGTATAGACACCATCGACATCGGTGTAGATCAGACATTCGTCAGCCTTCATGGCCGCAGCCACAGCCACGGCTGAAGTGTCAGAGCCACCTCGGCCTAACGTGGTGATGTTGCCTTTTGCATCTTGACCTTGAAAACCGGTGACGATCACGACTTTGCCGACTGCTAGGTCAGCTCGTACACGCGCATCGTCAATGGACTCAATGCGGGCTTTGGTGTAGGCGCTGTCCGTGCGAATGGGAACTTGCCAGCCGGTGTAGCTGACGGAATCAACACCCTGCGCTTGCAAGGCAATGGCCAGCAATGCGCTAGAGGCCTGCTCGCCGGTGGCGGCCAACATATCAAGCTCGCGGTAATAAGAGTCTGACGGGGTAGCAGGTGCCAATTCTTTGGCCAGAGCCAAAAGTCGGTTGGTTTCGCCGCTCATGGCGGAGGGAACAACGACCATTTGGTGGCCTGCACGCGCCCACTTGGCAACGCGCTTGGCAACACTGCTGATGCGCTCGGTTGAGCCCATCGATGTACCGCCATATTTATGAACAATCAATGACATAGAGGGGGAATTTGGAGAAGTTAGGGTGGTGTTAAAGCGGCGGCATTGTACCAATGCAGCTCAGTGCCACGGCGCAAACAAAACCCTGTGGAGACCTTCAAGTGCAAGGCATGGCCACGGTGGGTGCAGCTTGCAATTTGATGCATGAGCTCATTCAACTGTGCCGCGCTAGGGGTGGCTTGATGTGCAGTTTGTAGCCAGTG
>CAIXMC010000285.1 GCA_903920405.1 uncultured beta proteobacterium | reverse complement strand
ATTGCATCCCAACTCTGACGGCCAAATGCGGAACTTATTGTTGACCATATCCTAAGTGGGAAGCCCTCATTCATCTTTGCTACAATTCGATCGTTGTGGTGCATTCAGGCGCGTAGCTCAGTTGGTTAGAGCACCACCTTGACATGGTGGGGGTCGTTGGTTCGAATCCAATCGCGCCTACCAATAGAATCATAGAGTTGGATGATTTTGTTGGTGTTTGATTTTGGCGTGGTTCAAAAACCACTGTTTTCGGTAACGTAACATTAGCGTGGCAATTCCTCCCTCTAAAGTTCGGGATTTTCCGCATAACGGGGAATGGACAGGGGCTTTTTCGCCTTGATTGGGTCAGCTTCGCAGAGTCTGTGGCTGCCCAAACTCAAGCAGCGTTAGCCAATGCGGATGTTCTTGGCCCGTCATCAACTGCTTGGGGCTTTTGCCCACACGCTCAGAAACTCTGCTGCGCAAAAAGGTTCGATGGTTCAGGAAAAACTGTAGCAAACTCAGGTACTCGACACCAAGCTGGCGATGCAGCGTGAAGTAATTGCGTAGCCGTGAATTCAAGTTCTCCACTATCGAGCTGCACCGCGGAGTATTGGCCATGGCCAGTTTCACAACATCAAAGCCAACGTGACTCTTGTGCCCCATCTGGGCGCACAGTCGACACCAACTCTCCCAATAAGCAGGGGATGTGTCTGATTTGCACTGTAGCTCACAGGCTTGGCGCACCAGATACATTAGACTTTATTGGAAACCTGCAAGCAGTAGTAGGAAAAACAACATGTTGGCATAATTTCAGAATAGGTTTCCAATAAAGTCTAATGTTTGACTAACGTCTCCCACAAGGTTACGTAAGAACTGTGATGCAAAATTGGTTTAAAGATCGTGTATTTTTATTCAAGATCATATACTTGCATCAATAATTAAACTGAACCAGTGCCGAGTTCACCCTTTGGGTGAGAGCGCTGCGCACCCGATTGATCTAAGGATATGGTCAACAATAAGTTCCGCATTTGGCTCTTCAGATTTGGGCGCACTGCGTCGTTACAAATCGCTTATGTGGCTAGGCCACACTGCGCAATTTGCGCCTAGCACTGCATCCCAACTCTGACGGCCAAATGCGGAACTTATTGTTGACCATATCCTAACTGTCATGAAGCCAAGGCGATACCCCCAAATGATGAAAAACCGGCGTCATTCCCGCGTAGGCGGGACTCCAGTGGTTGATGGCGTGGCACCTTGGTCGGTGCATGGTCATTTGCCTGTGATCCTTCTGGATTCCCGCCTACGCGAGAATGACGGGAGCGTTTGTTTGGGCGGGCTGTTCTTTCACGTTAGGTATGCACCACTTATTATTACTCCCAAAAATCATGGCGACTTGTCAAAAAATCAATCAGTTGCGATGTGTTTTTAGAGCAACAATAAGTGGGACATCCCTTAATAGGCGGTCAAGGACTTGTGGTGCCTGCCATGGTTTGTTTGGCCTGTTGGGGTTCTCGCCGCATTCCAGGGGTTGTCCAGGGTAAAGATATTGCGAATTTCAAGCGTTTTTTGATGTCGGTGTGGTATCGTCACGGCTTCAACAATTTCTAAAACACGGAGAATATCGTGGGTAATATAGGTCAATCATTACAACCATTACAATCTTTACAAGATTCATTTCTCAACACCTTGTCTCTCGAACATGTGCCAGTTTCCGTTTACCTGGTCAATGGCATCAAGCTCCAGGGGCAGATTGAATCGTTTGACCAGTACGTGGTTCTGTTGCGCAATACAGTCACCCAAATGGTCTATAAACATGCTATTTCAACCATTGTGCCCGTGCGGATGGTGAACTTTTCAGCGGACGAGGGTGAAAAAACTGCAAGCGATTGACGACGGCGTCACGCCCACTTTGTTGGTGGGCGTTGATTTTGGTCTGCCTCATTTTGACGTTCAACTCGAAGAGTTGGGGTTGCTGGCACAGACGGCTGGTTTGTTGCCTGTTGCGCGCGTGACATGCAAGCGCAAATCGCCGGACGCTGCCCTGTTCATCGGCAGTGGCAAGGCTGACGAAATCAAACAAATAGCGACAGGGTTAGGCGTGCAGGAAATTTTGTTTGATCAAAGTTTAAGCCCTGCCCAGCAGCGCAACCTCGAACGCTACTTTGACCTTCCTGTCAATGACAGAACTTTCCTGATTTTGGAAATTTTTGCTCAGCGTGCGCGCAGTCATGAGGGGCAGTTGCAAGTTGAACTGGCGCGTTTGCAATATTTAAGTACGCGACTGGTTCGCCGCTGGTCGCATCTTGAGCGGCAAAGCGGCGGTATTGGTATGCGCGGTGGCCCGGGAGAAGCCCAAATCGAGCTGGATAAACGCATGATCAGCGACAGCATCAAGCGCATCAAAGAACGCCTGATCAAAGTCAAACTGCAGCGCCATACCCAGCGCCGCCAACGGCAGCGGCATGACACTTTCACCATATCCCTGGTGGGTTATACCAACGCTGGCAAATCAACATTGTTCAACGCTTTGGTCAAAGCTAAAACCTATGTGGCAGACCAGTTGTTTGCCACACTCGATACCACCACACGTCAGCTTTATTTGGGTGATGTGGGGTGCAGGGTATCGCTTTCAGACACGGTGGGGTTTATTCGTGATTTGCCACACGGTTTGATTGATGCTTTTGAGGCCACACTGCAAGAAGCGGTAGATGCTGACTTGTTGCTTCATTTGGTTGATTTTTCCAGCCCCAACCATGTCGAGCAAATCGCCGAGGTGCAGCGTGTACTCAAAGACATTGGAGCGAGTGACATTCCCCAAGTGATGATTTTCAACAAGATGGATGTCGTGCCTTTGGAACGCCGTCCTGCTGTTTTGCATGATGTTTATGATATGAACGGCTGTCCAACACCGTGTGTGTTTATCAGCGCTCAGACAGGGACCGGTTTGCCCGAGTTGCGCCAATTGTTGATAGATCAATTGCTGGCCATTCGTAACCATCCCAAAATTGCTGACGCATTTCCTGATGTTCGTCTAACCGCGCCTTTTACGGGCAATATTGAGAGTGAATAGACCCGAGTGATCCGATGAAATTTCAACAATCCATTTTTAACACCACAGGTTGGCCGCAAGGCTTGCAACGCATGTTTAATCTCAATGATCCGCACTGGGGTCGCGGCGACAAGCAAAGCGGTGACCCTGATCCGGATGTAAAACCAGAGCCGCCACCGGGCAAAAGTCCGCAACGTGGTTCCAGGCGCAAGGACACGCCAGTACCTCCTGACCTAGATGAATTGTGGAGTGACGTGAATCGAAAGTTTGATGCTCTATTAAGCAATGGAGGCAAGGATGGTGGCCGCAAACCCAGACGACCTGTTGGCAATGGTGATGGGGGTTCTGAAGACGACTTTCAGCCAGGCATGCGGGGTGCATGGGTAATTGTGGGCGTGATTTTTGCTTTGGCTCTGCTCATTTGGCTGGGCACGGGTTTTTTCATCGTCCAGGAAGGTCAGCAGGCCGTCATCACCCAGTTTGGTAAATACAACTCTACTGTTGGTGCGGGTTTCAACTGGAGATTGCCTTACCCCATTCAACGCCATGAGCTGGTTTTTGTGACGCAAATACGTTCGGTGGATGTCGGCCGTGACACCATCATCAAGGCGACCGGTCTGCGTGAGTCTGCCATGCTGACTGAAGATGAAAACATTGTCGAAATCAAATTTGCCGTGCAATACCGCCTGAATGATGCACGCGCTTTTCTTTTTGAGAGCAAAAACCCGGCGGATGCTGTCGTGCAGGCAGCAGAAACTGCGGTTCGTGAAGTGGTAGGAAAAATGCGCATGGACAGTGCATTGTCAGACGAGCGTGACCAAATTGCAATCAGGGTTCGCGTTTTGATGCAAAAAATTCTCGATCGTTACAAGGTGGGAATTGAAGTGGTAGGTATCAATTTGCAACAAGGCGGTGTGGGGCCGCCAGAGCAGGTGCAGGCCGCATTTGATGATGTCCTGAAGGCAGGGCAAGAGCGTGAACGTGCCAAAAATGAAGCGCAAGCCTATGCCAACGATGTGATTCCGCGTGCAGTCGGTGCTGCATCGCGCTTGAAAGAAGAGGCCGATGCCTACAAAGCACGCATTGTGGCTCAGGCGCAGGGTGATGCACAGCGCTTCAAATTGGTGCTGGCAGAATACCAAAAAGCACCGCAGGTCACTCGTGACCGCATGTACATTGACACCATGCAGCAAATTTACAGCAATGTGACCAAGGTTGTCGTTGATTCACGTCAGGGGTCTAACCTGTTGTACCTGCCTTTGGACAAAATCATGCAAATGACGGGACAAGACCACACTGCGTCTGCTCCGGCGGTCACGCCAAATGTTCCCGCTATGGATGCTGCGTCGGATGCACGTACCCGCGATGCTGCGCGTACACGTACCCGTGAAACCCGTTAGGAGTCTTCGATGAATCGGCCAAGTTTTATTATTTCAAGTCTTTTGTTACTTGCAGGGCTAGCCAGCATGACTTTGTTTGTGGTGGATCAGCGTCAATTTGGTGTCGTGTTTGCCTTGGGGCAAATCAAGGAAGTCATCACCGAGCCAGGTCTGAATTTCAAGCTGCCCCCCCCTTTGCAAAACGTGTCGTACATCGACAAACGATTACTGACACTTGACAGCACCGACAACGAACCCGTTCTAACGGCTGAAAAGCAGCGCGTGGTGATTGACTGGTATGTCCGATGGCGAGTCTCAGAACCTACACAATACATTCGCAATGTGGGTACGAGCGAAGCGGCAGGTGCTAGTCAGCTCAATCGCGTGGTGCGCAATGCTTTTCAGGAAGAAATTAACAAACGCACGGTCAAGGAATTGTTGTCGCTCAAACGTGAAGCCCTGATGGACGATGTCAAGACCGAAGTATTAGGACAGGTTCGTGGTGCAAAACCATGGGGCATTGATGTGATTGATGTTCGCATCACACGCGTAGATTACGTCGAGGCCATCACCGAGTCCGTCTATCGGCGCATGGAAGCCGAGCGCAAGCGCGTGGCCAACGAACTGCGATCCACAGGTGCGGCTGAAGGCGAAAAAATTCGCGCCGACGCGGATCGTCAACGTGAAGTGACGGTGGCCAATGCCTACCGCGATGCCCAAAAAATCAAGGGCGAAGGTGACGCAGAGGCAGCACGAACTTATTCTGAGGCCTTTGGTCGTGACCCTCAATTTGCCCAGTTTTACCGAAGCCTCGATGCGTACAAGGCATCTTTTGCCAACAAAAGCGATGTGATGGTGCTTGACCCCTCTGGTTCTGAATTTTTTCGGTCCATGCGTGGTAGCGCAGGTACACCTTCTGGTGTAAAGAAGAAATAATTTTGGGTTTATGCATAAATTGCACAAGCATAAAAGGATACTTTCAGACCTCCCCGGAATGGCAATGAAATGTGGCTGAAATTTGGACGGATTTTCGTGGAAAAACTGAAGTTCAGTGAAAACAGTCAATATAAATCAACATAAAAAATTTTCACGAAATATCTAATTGTCCAAAATTCACTACCAATAACTTTCATCGATTGTTAACGGGTGCGATTCAAAGTGATGTGGAGGCGGCAATATTCCACTGTCAAGCTGCACGAACTTGAGTGAGTGTTTTGGTGTAACAAATCGGCCTCTAGCGCCCGTCCTGCTTGCGTTGGTAGCT
>CAIXMC010000284.1 GCA_903920405.1 uncultured beta proteobacterium | reverse complement strand
TGTTCTGAAGGCAAGTTGTTGAATTTTCGTCATTCCCGCGAAGGCGGGAATCTAGTGCATTCTGGATTCCCGCCTTCGCGGGAATGACGGAACTGGCTGTAGAACAAATTCACCCTGGAACCCCCTTGCCTTTTCGGCAGGCGTAGGAGTCATGGATATAAATCTTTTCCCATGTTTTTTCAAGGTGCCTCACTAGGACATGGTGAACCACTCGGTCAGCGGGCGTGGCGCGTGTGTTGGATTTGTCGGCCACACCGTTCTTTTTAAGCGGCTCAGGCTACGCTGAAGGCACGCTGTTCCCCTGGACGATGAGTGATTTTTCATTGATGGATGCCATTGAGTGTGGCATTGTCAAACTGCCCCGCGTGCCGGTGGCAGAAAATATCCATGGTGAAGAGTTACCCGTCTTTCGCAACCTGTGGGAACACATCCGCAAAGACATGCCCAAAAAAGGCAGAGGTACGGGAGGCGAGCTAGACCCCCTCAAACTGCCGCTGCGACTGCAAACCGCGCTTCAAGCCTTGTATGGCCACTACGAAAAAACCCACCAACTTTGGGCGGCGCACAACATCAACGTGCCGCCGTGCTTCATCATCGTGTGCCAAAACACCGCCATTTCCAAACTGGTCTATGACTTTGTTTCAGGCTTTTACCGCAAAAACGACGACGGCAGCACCACCCTGGAAAACGGTCGATTGCCCTTGTTTCGCAATTTTGACGATACCACCGGCAACCCCCTGCCACGCCCCAACACCTTGCTGATTGACAGCGAACAACTTGAAGCCGGTGATGCACTCGATGACAGTTTCAGGAACATGGCTGCTGATGAAATCGAGCGTTTTCGCCGTGAAATGGTGGAACGCAGTGGCAATGCTCGGTCTGCCGACAGCATCACCGACCAGGAGCTGCTGCGTGAAGTGATGAACACCGTCGGCAAGGCGGGTCAATTGGGTGGGGGCATTCGCTGCGTGGTGTCGGTGTCCATGCTCACCGAAGGCTGGGATGCCAGCACCGTCACGCACGTTTTAGGGATACGTGCTTTTGGAACGCAACTGTTGTGCGAACAGGTGATAGGCCGGGCGCTACGCCGCCAGTCTTACGACCTGAACGAAGAAGGCTTGTTCAACGTTGAATATGCAGATGTTTTTGGTATTCCCTTTAACTTTACTGCCAAGCCCGTCATTGGCCCACCCCAGCCACCGCGTGAAACCGTGCAAGTCAAAGCCATGCGCCCAGAGCGTGATGCGCTTGAGATCACCTTCCCGCGCGTGGAGGGCTACCGCGTCGAATTGCCCGAGGAACGGTTAAGCGCCAGTTTCAATGAAGAATCGGTTCTGACACTTAGCCCTGATTTGGTTGGGCCATCCATCACCCGCAATTCCGGCATCATTGGCGAGGGTGTGGATATGAGTTTGGAGCACTTGGGCGATTTGCGACCATCGACTTTGTTGTTTCACCTGACGAAAAGATTGATCTACACAAAATGGCGTGACGCTGGCGACGACCCCAAACTCTACCTGTTTGGTCAACTTAAACGCATCACCAAAGAATGGCTGGACTCCCGTCTGGTCTGCAAGGGCAATACTTACCCCGCATTGCTGATGTACCAGGAACTGGCCGACATGGCGTGCAACAAAATCACCGCGGCCATTACCCGCCAATTTTTGGGCGATCGCCCCATGAAGGCACTGCTTGATGCCTACAACCCCACGGGTTCGACTGCTCACGTGCGCTTTAACACCTCTAAAACCGACCGATGGGAAACCAGCGCGAAGCACTGTCACCTGAATTGGGTGATTCTGGACAGCGATTGGGAAGCCGAGTTTTGCCGTGTGGCCGAATCGCACCCCAAAGTACTGGCCTACGTCAAAAACCACAATCTGGGTTTTGAAGTGCCTTACCGGTTTGGCTCTGTCATGCGAAAGTATCTGCCTGACTTTATTGTGTTGGTCGATGATGGTCACGGCATGGCTGACCCATTGCATTTGGTCGTTGAAATCAAGGGCTATCGCGGCGAGGATGCTATTGAAAAGAAAGCGACGATGGACACCTACTGGGTGCCTGGGGTGAACAACCTCAAGACCTATGGCCGTTGGGCATTTGCCGAGTTCACCGAGGTTTTTCAGATCGAATCCGACTTCAAAGGTGCAGTTGAAGCCAATTTCAACCAATGGATTGAAGGACTGGCACCATGACACAAATCATTCCAAAAACTGAAAACCTGGCACAGCTTGTCTTTGTAGTCCGAGGTGAGAATGTCCTTTTGGATGCCGACCTGGCCACGCTCTACGGTGTGGAAACTGGTGCGCTCAACCGTGCAGTTAAACGCAACATGGAGAGGTTCCCCGCTGACTTTATGCTGCAACTGTCGCAGGAAGAGTGGGAAGACTTGAAATGCCAAATTGGCATCTCAAGTTCACCAGGCGAAGCAACCAACGTCAAGAAGCTTGGAGCTATCCGGTCACAGCTTGTAACCGCAAGCGCACACGGTGGCCGTCGTGCCATACCCTATGCTTTCACAGAGCAAGGTGTCGCCATGCTTTCAAGCGTTTTGCGTTCACAGCGAGCGGTTGAGGTCAATATCGCCATCATGCGCACCTTCGTTCAGTTACGTCGCCTGATGGACTCCAATCGCGACTTGGCTAGCAAAATTGAAGCCATGGAGAGGCGATATGACGAGCAGTTTTCGGTGGTCTTTGATGCCATCAAACAATTGATTGCTGACGACCAGACACGCAAAGCCAACCCACAACGTCCCATCGGCTTTCTTTGACATCACACTTTTATGGCCACCAAAATCAGCACCAAACACGTTGAAACCCTCACACATGATGAGGCCAGGCGCGTCAATATCCCGTCTGCCGAACAGCAGTCGTTTGTACAGCCTGACCAGACAGCGCCCAAGCCAGTTCGCTACCCGCGCAATACCGACCTTGACCCACAGTTGGTGTGGCGGGGCAAGGATGCTCAGGACGAAAGCGACCTGGTGGTCAATGCGCCACCGCTTTACATTCAGGAAAAAGTACACCCCAAGGTGTTGATTGACGACTTGCTGCGGCATGCTTCGCTCACCTCGCCCTGTAGGAGCGGGGCTGGGGGTGAGGGCCAACAGATTGATTTATTTGCAGACTTTAATGGCATACAACCCGGTGCCGACAAAACCGAGTTTTACCAGCATGACCAAAACTGGACGAACCGGATGATTTTGGGGGACAGTTTGCAGGTGATGGCGAGTTTGGCCGAACGTGAAGGTTTGCGCGGCAAGGTGCAGTGCATTTATTTTGACCCGCCTTATGGGATTAAATTTAACAGCAATTTTCAGTGGAGTACTACAAGCCGCGACGTGAAGGATGGCAATGCGCAGCATATTACGCGTGAACCTGAGCAGGTCAAAGCCTTTCGGGATACCTGGCGCGACGGGATTCATTCTTATTTGACTTATCTGCGGGACAGGTTAACGGTGGCTCGGGATTTACTGAACGAATCGGGGTCTATATTTGTTCAGATTGGGGATGAGAATGTGCATCGGGTTCGGGCGGTTATGGATGAGGTGTTTGGGGAGGGGAATTTTGTTTCGCTGATTACTTTGAAAAAGACAGGCGGTCAAACTGCGACGCTTCTTTCAACTGTGACAGATTACGTCATTTGCTACGCACGAAGCAAACAAAATGCGAAATTTCGACAACCTTACTTGCCAATGCGTGTTGGAGAGGGCAAAGGAACAGGCGAGCGCTATGGAAATATTCGGTATGAAGATGGAACTATTGGATCATGGAATCGCTTAGATGAAATTTCACCTTCCGCTAAGTTCGCACGAATTGATCCGTTGACATCAAACCGTCCGGCCAAAGAGCACGAGCGATGGCCTTTTACGTTTGGGGGAACTCCTTATCTTGCTGGTGCAGGACGCACTTGGTCAACTACGTTCGAGGGGTTAACGCGGCTGAATCGAGCTGGACGCGTGTATTCGACAGGAAGACAACTGAGCTACGTTAGATGTCACGATGACTTTTCTGCAACTCCTCTTGGCAACTTATGGGAAGACGTTGCTGGAAAGACGGACAAAATATATGTAGTCCAAACATTCGAGCGAATCATCGAACGCTGTATGTTGATGACATCCGACCCCGGTGACCTTGTCCTAGACCCCACCTGCGGCAGCGGAACCACAGCCACAGTTGCCGAGCAATGGGGCCGACGCTGGATCACCATTGATACATCCCGCGTGGCTTTGGCATTGGCCAGGGCACGCATTATGGGCGCACGCTACCCGTTTTATCTGCTGGCAGACTCCAAAGAAGGCCAGAAAAAAGAAGCCGAAATCACACAAACCATTCCCAGCACCCAACCGGTGTGTGGCAACATTCGCCACGGTTTTGTTTATGAGCGCGTGCCCCACATCACGCTGAAATCCATCGCCAATAACGCCGACATCGACGTGATCTGGCAAAAATGGCAAGCCACGTTAGAACCGTTACTCACCCAACTCAACACCACGCTGAACACGCATTGGCAAGAATGGGAAGTCCCCCGCGAACTCCCAGAAAACATTAAAAATGATAGCTTCTCACGCAGTACTGATGCGGGTTTGAGGGCAAAAACACTCTTAAAAGATTGGTGGCAATCCCGCATCGCAAGACAAAAAGAAATTGATGCCTCCATTGCCGCCAAAGCCGAATTTGAGTATCTCTACGACAAGCCTTACCACAACAAAAACTGTGTTCGGGTGGCAGACCCATTCACCGTTGAATCCTTAAGCCCGCACCGCATGATGGCCGTGGATGAAGACGATGAACTGATCGACACCCTGCACCAAAACCCTGCCGGCTACCCTGCGCGTCAAACTTTCCCGCAGATGATTTTGGATAACCTGAAAACCTCTGGCGTGCAACAAGCCGACAAGGCCGACAAAATCAATTTCACTGCCATCACACCCTGGGCGGGTGACGGTTCGATTTGTGCCGAAGGCCGTTATCAAGAAGGCGACACCGAAAAACGCGCCGGCATCTTCATCGGCCCCGAATTTGGCACGGTGCAGCGCAGTGACCTGGTGGCAGCCGCCCGCGAATGTGCCGATGCGGGCTTTGATGTACTCATAGCCTGCGCCTTTAACTACGAAGCCCACGCGACGGATTTCTCAAAACTTGGACGCATTCCCGTGCTGAAAGCGCGTATGAACGCCGACCTGCACATGGCCGAGGATTTGAAAAACACCGGCAAGGGCAACCTGTTTGTGATTTTTGGCGAACCCGACATTGACATTTTGAGTGTGGATGGCAATAACCTGAAAACCACAGTCGCTGGCAAAGACACCTACACCGTTCCCGCAGGCGAACAACTCAAGGTCAAAATCAATGGCGTGGATGTTTTCAAACCCCAAACCGGCGAAGTCATCAGCCACGATATTGACGGCATTGCCTGCTGGTTCATTGACACCGATTACAACGAAGAAAGTTTCTTTGTCCGCCACGCCTATTTTTTGGGAGCGAACGACCCCTACAGCGCCCTGAAAACCACGCTGAAAGCCGAAATCAACGCCGATGCTTGGGGCACATTGAACAGCGATGTATCTCGCCCGTTTGACAAGCCCAAGTCCGGGCGCATTGCGGTGAAGGTCATCAACCACCTGGGGGACGAGGTGATGAAGGTTTTCAAGTTGACGTGAACGTTCGTTCATTTCACATGAAGTGGTCGCCCATCAGTTTTGCTACCTTAAAAAAATCAAAAACTATAGCGAACTATGCAATACCAGAGCGCGTTACAGCCGAATTTTGAGAGATTTTCAAGGTAGCTAACTTTCCGTGAACCGCTTAACGCATGATCCCCTGACCCAGCCCTAACGGATGAACCTCATGATTTCCAGATTGACATTGCGCAATTTCAAAAGCGTCGGCGAGCAGGTGTATGACTTCACACAGTTTGATTTACTGGTTGGACGCAACAACAGTGGCAAAAGCACGGTTCTTCAGGCGCTGGCCATTTGGCAGTTTTGTGTTGATGAATTTCATCGTTCAAAGCGTCGTGGCTCCAAAGGGATTCAGGTGGTGCTGCCCAACTTTACGGCCCTGCCTGTGCCAGAGTTCAATCTGTTGTGGAAAGATAAAACCGCCCGTCACTGGCCTATGGTGGCTAAGGTATGCACACATTTTTTCGTGCCTGATAACATCCCGTACTTTCTGATTGATCTGGGAGTATGAGCAATGAATGCACCGTGGTTGCTGGCAGTATGTATTTGGAATTTTGGCGACTTGCGCTTAAAAAAACTCTGGAGTTGCTGATTGAGCGAATGCTCTCGAAACTCACAGTGTGTTTGCGAAAGTTGGGTGAAGACCGAGCCGGTGAAGTCCGGTTCGGACGTTTTTTAGCGAATAAAAAAGTGACGACGGAACGCCTGAC
>CAIXMC010000283.1 GCA_903920405.1 uncultured beta proteobacterium | reverse complement strand
GCTGATGCTGACTGCAGGTTATGTGCTCGATGACATGGTGATTCGCAAAATCATGGATTTTGAGAAGTCCATGGGTTTCAAATTCATGGCTGATGTGAATGTCTGACATCAGTCAACATTCTGCCATTAGGATATGGTCAATGTCACTCGTGGGGGGTGCGTTTCAAAGTGATGTGGTGCCCACCCTGTCACGTTCAACATAAAACACACCCCCGCTCCCAGGTTCTTTCACATTCACTAATAGTTCAGCGCCAAGGTAGCTGATGGTTCAGACGCTGATGCAGGAGGACGAACGATGGTACGCACTGATGTTTGCACGGCACGACCACGCACAACCTGTTGCAAACGTGCATGCTCAGCGAGCACCTTGGCAGCGTAACCACCGTCATCTCCCATATCTGTAGCACCCACATATTTTTTGAGACCGCCTTCAATCGAGCCGGCCACCCTAATACAGTCTTGCAATACTCTGACACCCACTCGCAAGTTGGTCAAGGGGTCAAAAGCTGCAAATTGTCCCCCAAATCTCTGGTATTTATCACTATGGACATGGGTCATGACCTGCATGAGGCCTTGGGCACCTACAGGGCTTTGCGCGAACGGATTAAAACGGGATTCAATCGCCATGACGGCCAGAATGAGAGTGGGGTCCAATTTGGAACGCAAACCAACATCAAAAGCCTCAGACACCAGCGCACTGATAGGCTCAGGAGCAACACGGTATTTTTTACTCAACCAAAAAACCAGAGCAACTTGTTGCTTGGGCAAGTACTCGGGGTTGGTGGCAGTGACGCGGTCACTGGCATCTTGAGGATTGACCTCACCCGTGACTTCAATTTGTCGCTCTTGCAGCCAGCCAAACAATTTGGCTTCGCTTATCTGGCGCAATTCAGGACGCGCCATCAATGAAATAACAATAAAAAGAACCATGATACCGATCAGGGCAACGCTGTTGTGGGTGATATCAAAAAACCCCTGGACGACGACCGTGGTGATGCGTCTCATTCCCGTTAGTAAAATTTTACATGCTGACATAGCTTTTCCTTCTTGCGCGTGAGCTTGAATCATCAGCACGACATGCTGATGATCTGAATGCTCGCTTGGGTTGTTACGCTAACAATGTTGCAGTTTATTTCCTTTATGTTTGTGCAGAAACTTGATGTTGCCGGATAGGCCTTAAGTGTATTCCCTGAACATCATAGGTGTTTGCATTCTCAGACTTCCCCAGAACCACCCCCAAACACCTTATTATTTTTGGACAGTTACACACACAAATTCCATGGTTAACAATAAGTTCCGCTTTTTTCAGTCAGAGTTAATAACGCAATGCCGGGCGAATCAATTTGCCACTTTCGCAGACATCGCCACTTTCGCCGCTCCCACAAAATGGAAACAGGTGTCATGCAGGAGCGCCAAAAGGATCAATTTGTAGCGCACCCCCTGTCCAACATGACGGTGTTTGGCGCAGCCTGCGCCGCAATGGGCGCCAACCCACACTGCACATCCCCACATTGGGCGATATGGCGCAAGGCGTGGTCAATCACCACCAGCGCCAGCATGGCTTCCAAAATGGGTGGAGCGCGAAGACCTACACAGGGGTCGTGACGGCCTTTGGTAATGACTTCCACGCCGTGACCTGCTGTGTTGATGGATTCACGCGGGGTCAAAATGGAGCTGGTGGGTTTGATGGCCACAGACACTTCAATGTCCTGGCCGCTGGTGATGCCGCCCAATATACCGCCAGCATTATTGCTTTTGAAGCCTTGGGGTGAGAGTGCATCGCCATGCGTACTGCCTCGCTGCGCCACACTGGCAAAACCTGCCCCGATCTCAACGCCCTTGACCGCATTGATACCCATCATGGCGTAAGCAATGTCGGCATCCATCTTGTCAAACAGAGGCTCGCCTAAGCCCACTGGCACATGGGACGCACACACACGCAACCGTGCGCCGCAAGAGTCCCCATTTTTGCGTAGGGTGTCAAGATAAGTTTCCATGGCCTCAATATTTTTGACAGGTGCAAAAAACGGGTTTTGAGAGACATACGACCATGACTCAAACGCAATGGGAAGTTCACCCAGTTGAACCATGCAGGATTGAAACACTGTGCCATATTTTTCAAGCAGCCATTTTTTGGCCAGTGCGCCTGCTGCCACCATGGGCGCGGTCAATCGTGCGCTGGAGCGGCCACCACCCCGTGGATCTCGCAGGCCATATTTTTGAAAATAAGCGTAATCCGCATGGCCTGGGCGAAAGGTTTGAACGATGTCGCCATAGTCTTTGCTGCGCTGATCTGTGTTTTGAATCAGCAGACAAATGGGTGTGCCGGTGGTTTTACCCTCATAAACGCCTGACAAAATTTCAACACGGTCAAGCTCTTGGCGTTGCGTGACAAACTTGCTGGTGCCCGGACGGCGGCGGTCCAAGTCAGGCTGAATATCGGCCACGCTCAAGCCAAGCCCTGGCGGGCAGCCATCAATCACGCAACCAATGGCCGGGCCGTGGGATTCACCAAAATTGGTGACTGCAAAAAGGTTTCCAAAAGTATTACCGCTCATGCGGGCGCATTATCCTTGATGACTTGGAATACGGTCGGCAACCCGTTCAAGTTCAGCATTTGGCCGTCAGAGTTAAAGATGCAATGCCGGGCGCAAATCACGGTGCGGCCAAATCTGACGAGCCAAAAGCGGAACTTGTTGTTGACCATATCCTTGGTACCTTTGCGTGAAAATCAGCGACGCACCTGAACAACCATAACCACTGCTTGCCAGAACCCACCCCCCATCACCAACCCCACGCAGTCAGCTACCCAATCGACCCAGTCACCCTGTCGCCAGCCAGTGAGCCATTGAGCGCATTCAATACCGGCCCCAAAAAGCATCAGACCGAACATCAATAAACGGATGCGTCCCGGAAAAGACAATATTCCCAATAACGCCAATCCAGCAAAACCCAGTGCGTGCTGTGCTTTGTCCCAAAAATGGAATGCTGTAGGAACTTGATCTGCTGGAATAAGTGCCAGCCACAGGGTGACCAACACCAGTACCCAGAACGTACCTTTCCAGAATGTGTTAATCGCCATCAGGTATCACGGCATCAGCGATAGCACCCACAGCCTTCGCAGTGACTTTAACGCCAGTGGCAACCACCGTGACCGCAGCATCAGCAACGGCTACCACGGCACAGGATTGCAATGAGAAAACAAGGCTGGCGACTGTCAACAGGCACAGAAGAAATTTAAGGGGTGACAACAAGTAAGACATTCAGAGCATTCAAATCAGGGATCTACGGATTAACAAAAAAATACACTCGACGATTATTTGTGCGTAAGTGTAAGACATGCAAGCGATTTGCCCATGAGAGGCATTTCTGTTTTTCCGATACCGATTGCGAATCACGATCAATAGCCAACCAAATCCATTGGTTAGGAGATGGACAATAATAAGTTCCGCTTTTGGCTCGTCAAAAGCAGAACTTATGATTGACACTATCCTAAACGGTGACCATGAACCAACACACATCAAGTACCAAATCCAATGAAAAATCAGACTGGTGACACTTTCTTTAGATGGGATGGTGATGTGCTCGTGGTTAATATTTTGGGAAAGCCAAGTGCTGTCAAAGATGCCATTGGCAAGCCTTATGGCAAGCAGCTCAAGGTGAGCGTCACGGCATCGCCAGTCAATGGTCGTGCCACCGATCATATGCTTCGCTTTTTGGCCCCCCTTTTTGGCGTGACAGTGTCTGACATTGATCTGGTGTTTGGCCGTATGACAATTCACAAGCAATTGCGCATCAAGTCACCCACAAAGCTCCCTGCGGTGTTTACGTTAGACACATGTCAGCATCCCTTGTTTTGACCGGTATTTTTTCCTTTAACCATCATGATCCATGTTTTGATTCGCATCTTGTTAAGTTCATTATTGATAGCTGCCAGCGCAATACCCATCTGCGTTACAGCCCAAAATCTCTTGCAAAATGTGGCGGGTATTGAGCAGATTCCAGCCGAGCTGATGGCCTACGCTCCCAACGGGGTTAGGCCAGGGCAAACAGTCTGGATAGGATTGCAACTTCGCCATCCACCAAAGTGGCATACCTACTGGAAAAACCCGGGTGACTCAGGACTGCCCACCACCTTTCAATGGACGCTGCCTGCCGGTGTGGATGCAGGCGACATGGCCTGGCCTGTGCCCAAAAGGTTGCCTGTCGCCGACATGATCAATTATGGTTATGACGGAACTGTGCTTTTGCCTGTACCCCTGACCATCACACCTGACTTCAATCCTTCATCTTCTTCTTTGGATGTCAAATTACATGCCAATTGGCTGGCATGTCAACAAGAATGTATCCCCCAGGAAAACGACTTTGAATTGCATCTGCCCATTCAAGGTGCCACAGTCTTTGATGTTGCAGCCTTTGAGTCCGCCTTTTTGTCACTGCCTCAAACTTTGGTGGACAAAAGCAGCATCACCATCGAAGGCCAACATCTGAGGATGGTAGTTAAAGGGTTGCCTGCTGCACTGCAAGGCCAAAAACTGGAAATTTTTTCTGAAATACCAGAGATGATTGAACCCACAGGCTTAGGGTCGCAAGCTTGGCAGGGTGCGGTCTGGACAGCCACTGTGCCCATCGCCATCCACCGCGGTACAAGCCCTAAAGCATTGCCCTTGGTCATTGTGGCTGACACGGCAGGTCATCGAAGTGGTTTTGCTACAGTGGCACAAGTCAGTGGCGACTGGCCTGCACTCAATGACACTGTGGTGCAACCTGCCTCTGTACCAACGTCACCGGGTACAGGTACTTTTTGGCTTGCACTGCTCGGTGCTTTCCTGGGTGGCATGGTATTGAACCTGATGCCCTGTGTTTTCCCTGTGTTGGCCATCAAGGTACTGAGTTTCAGCCGCCACCATGATGACCCCTACCATCAGCGCATCGGCGCACTGGCCTATGGGGCGGGTGTGGTGCTGTCATTTGTGGCACTGGGCGTGCTGATGGTGGCCCTTCGCAGTGCTGGTGAGCAACTGGGGTGGGGCTTTCAATTGCAGTCTCCCGCCGTGGTGGCGATTTTGGCAGTGCTCTTTACGGTGATCGGGCTGAACCTGGCGGGTGTGTTTGCTTTTGGCCACTTTTTGCCTGGCAGTATGGCTGGCCTGCAGGTTAAGCACTTCACGGTCAATGCCTTTTTGTCTGGCCTGTTGGCTGTTGTTATTGCATCGCCCTGTACTGCGCCGTTCATGGGTGCATCGTTGGGTTTGGCTTTAGGGCTGCCTTTGTGGCAGGCCTTGCTGATTTTTGTGGCGCTGGGTGTTGGCATGGCGCTCCCTTTTTTGGCATTGTGCTGGTCGCCGGCTCTTTTGCATCGGTTGCCACGATCGGGGGCATGGATGAACAGCTTTCGACACGGTATGGCGTTTCCTATGTTTGCCACCGTAGTTTGGCTAGTGTGGGTACTGGGTCAGCAAAGCGGCATTCATGGCGCTGCTTCTTTGCTGGCGCTGCTGCTTGGCCTGGCTTTTATACTGTGGTCGCTGGGTTTGAAGGGGCGCAGTCGATGGATAATCACTACATTTTCAATAGCATTCATCGCTTTACTGACAAGCGTTACAGGCCAAAATATCATCCAACCTTTGACCACTGCCAGCATGACAAACAGTGAACGATGGCAAGCCTGGTCACCTGAAAAAGTGCAATACCACTTGGCACAAGGCTCACCAGTGTTTGTCGATTTCACCGCCGCCTGGTGCGTGACCTGCCAATTCAACAAGCGCGTTTTGTCAGATGCTGCCGTTGTGTCAGATTTTGATGCAAAAAAAGTGGTTTTACTGCGCGCTGACTGGACTTTACGTGACCCCACCATCACCGCAGCATTGACCCAGCTTGGTCGCAACGGCGTGCCGGTTTACGTGCTGTATGCGCCAAAACACTCACCGGTCATCTTCTCTGAAATTTTGATGGCCAATGACTTGCATCAGGCGCTTGCCAGCCTCAACGTGCAATAACGCATACCATCAGACAACATCAGACATTCAACTGTCCGACACTTTTGCTTGCACCCTAGCTGATTTTGCCACTTGATTCAAGATGAAACCCGCTGCGCAGTGCCCAGATGTAGCTGTTACAGTAACCGAAGAACCATAGCTGTGGTTATTCCAGGCACTGTCGCTCATGAGGGCAGAGGAGGCATTTGACATGGCAATAGGTTCGGGACTGAATACACAACAGACTCCCATTTTTTTTAACTGGCGTAATGGTGCATGATTCTTGCGAAGTTGGTAGCGAACTTTCGACAATACAGGATCATGCGTCACATCTGCCAAATCAGCAATACTGACTTCATGCGCTAGGCGCTTGCCGCCGGCAGCACCTGCCATGATGAAAAAACATTCAGGGTTATTTCTTGCCCACTGCGCCATCACAACTTTGGCTTTGATGTGATCACATGCATCTATGAGCGCATCAACTCCGTTGGGTAGCATCGTTGGCCAATTGTCTTCATTGACAAAGTCTTGAATACAGTTGATTTTGCATTGCGGATAAAAAGTGAGAATTCTGTCGCGCATGGCCAAAACCTTGGCCTGGCCTACAGTTGCATCAATAGCTTGGATTTGCCGGTTAATGTTGGAGGGTGCAACGTGATCAAAATCAATCAAGGTTAGAGTGCCAACACCACTTCTGGCTAAAGATTCCGTTGCCCATGAACCCACACCACCCAAACCCACCACGGCTACATGGGAATTTTGGATAGCTCGCGCACCTGTGACACCAAATAACCTTTCAACACCAGTCAACCGTTGGTCAGTAGCCATACCAAAAACTTTGCGTCAGGCAGGACTTAAGATATGGTCAATCATAAGTTCAGCATTTGGCTCGTCAAATTTGGGCGCACTGCGTCGTTACAAATCGCTTATGTGGCTGGCCACATAAGCGATTTGCGCCTGGCATTGCATCTTTAACTCTGACGGCAAAATGCGGAACTTATTATGGACCATATCCTTACTTTTACTTGAGCAAGGCCAGTCGTTCTTTGGCAGCGACGGCAGCTTCAGATTTTGGGTAATTGTGGATGAGGTCGCTCAGTGTCTTGCGTGCGCCACGAGAATCTTTCAGCTCCAATTGGCAATTGGCAATTGACAAGATGGCTTCAGGAGTACGCCAATGCCCGGGTGACTTGGCCACCAAAGCACGAAAATTGATGATGGCTTCTTTGTAGTCTCGCGTGGCGTACTGTGCGTTTCCAAGCCAGAAAAACGCAGAAGCTAAGTAGCCACTGCTGGGATAATGTTCAATAAAGTCAACAAAGTGATGTTGTGCCGCTAGAAAATTGCCACTTTTAAAGACTTGCAGGGCTGCATCAAAGGCGCGCCTTTCGTTAGGCTCTGCCATGAAGGCCACACCATCTACAGTCACTGTTAGTGGCTCGATCTTGCCGATGCGATCAGAGATGCTTTGTGAGTCGTCTTTTTGCTGACGTTGAAGTTCTGCCAAATTTTTAGCAAGTTGCTCATTCATTCCTCTCAAATTGGCAAGTTCGCCGCGCAACAGCTCAATCTGACGCAACAAACCCAGCAAACTGTTACTAAGGGCTGATGTTTCGGTGGCGTTTGCACTCTTGTATTGCTCAACAGTCAATCGGTTGTTTTCAACTTTTTGACGCAATTCCAGAATAGCCTTGCGCGCTTCATCATCTTCAAACAATGCCGCGTGTGCGTTTGCCAATGCCGATAGCATGACCAAACACACCAGACTTGTACGAGCGATCATGTTTTGCATAGACTTCAATTTCATGGGTATCTCAATTCAACACGACGATTTTTGGAATACGAGGCTTCACCAAAGCCTGCTACAGCAGGTTTTTCTTTACCAAAACTCACGGCTTCCATTTGATCTTGAAACACACCCAAAATGGACAAGGCGTCACGCACGGCCTCAGCCCGTTTTTGACCCAATGCCAAGTTGTATTCACGTCCCCCTGTTTCATCGGTATGACCTTCCAGCATCATCTTACGCGAGGGGTTGTTCTTGGCAAACTGCGCATTGGCTACCATGACAGCTTCGAATTCTGGCTTGATGACATAACTGTCGAAATCAAAATAAACAATTCGTGAGAATTCAGAAGGATCAGTGCCAGGTTGATTTTGTCCCAAATCAACCGGAGTCAGTGCCTGATTGTTGGTGGCTGAACTGTCACCGCCAGCGGGATTATTGGCAACCGGAGTGGGTTTTGCCGTTTCTACCGGTACATTGTTCAGTGGCACGGTCGTCCCACAGCCCATCATCAAGATGGTCAAACACAACACTGTAAACCATTGTTTCATCATACAACTCCTAAATAATTACTGCTCAAGAAATGAACTCCAATCGGGTTCACGAATGTCCCCGTTCTGACCATTCAGTTTAGCTTTAACCTTGCCATCCAGCGTTGATGTAAAGAGTGCTTCGTGACCGTTATGCTGCGTAGCGTAAATCAACAGTTTGCTGTTGGGCGCAAACTTTGGACTTTCGTCCGCGGATGTGTCTGAGAGTGACCTGATCGCTGTAGTAGCCATATCCATGAGGTGCAACTTGAACGCACCCCCCACCTTGGAAATATAGGCCATCCAACGCCCATCTGGACTGATGGATGGAGAAATGTTGTAGTTTCCCGTAAATGTCACACGTTCAACACCTTGACCTGTGATCGATGTTTTATAAATTTGGGGCGAACCCCCACGGTCACTGACAAAATAAATGCTTTGCCCGTCAGGGGCAAACACGGGTTCAGTATCAATGCTGCCAGACTGAATCAGACGGCGTGGCTCGCCACCAGAAGGACTTAACAAAAAGAGCTGTGACCCCCCATTCAAACTCAAGGTCATTGCCAAAGTTTTCCCGTCAGGTGACCACGCGGGTGCGCTGTTAGAACCCTTGAAATTGGCAACCAATCGACGTTTTCCAAGACTGACGTTATGCACGTAAACCACGGGTTTTCGGGATTCAAAAGAGACATAAGCGATCTGCTGACCGTCGGGTGACCAGGCCGGCGAAATGATAGGCTCAGGACTTGACAAAGCGGATTGTGCATTTTCTCCATCGGCATCGGCAACCCAAAGCTGGTAGCGCAGCGCGGACTTGGTGACGTAAGCAATTCGCGTGGAAAAAACACCTTTGTCGCCCGTGAGTTTTTCATACATCATATCGGCAATGCGATGGGCTGCAAGTCGCAATTGACCTTGTGGAACGGCGAAACTTTGCCCCCCTAAATCTTGCCCTTTCACCACATCCCAAAGGCGAAAGCGCACGTCAAAGCGACCGTCAGCGAGGAGTGTGACACTGCCAAACACTACAGCATCAGAGTTGGCTTGCCTCAAAATATTCAAATCAGGATGTGTTGTTTCGTCTGGTACACCCAGTGAAATTTGAATTGCACGAAATTGTCCGCTTCGTTCAAGATCGGCTTGAATGATGTCTGAAATTTTCTGCCCAGAGGTATCTTGACCTCGAAACGGTACAACACTGATTGGCAGTTGTGTCAACCCTACACCCGACACTTCAACACGAAATTGCGCTTGAGAAGACACACAGATGAGGGCGAAAAATAAAAGTTTTAGTAAGAAATGCGGTCGCATATTGAGAACTCTTTGGTGTGGGTTGTGCAGCAATTCATAGCGTCACGCAGGATTTCGGAGCAGGAAGAAGCCAAAATTTCCACCAAGACAAACCTGACATTTAGAAAAATTAAATTTAATCAACTGGTGAGATTGTGAATGCTTGTCTATCTGGTAAACATTCGGTGAACCTATTGGTTCAAAAAGATAGCCGGAAGAATTGAGTTCCACACGCATCTATCCTCAGACATCCCGGACTTTTTTTCAAAAACATCACCTAATCCGTTGATTTTATTTAAAATAATTGACTTTTGAATAATTGGCCATTCCATAAACATTTTTATGTTGCTTTAATATTGACTTTTTCCTCTGAACTTCAGTTTTTGTATCAAACCTGTCCAAATTTCAGCCACGTTCCATTGCCATTCCGGTGAGGTCGGATCCTGCTGATTTATCGATTTAATGGCTATGCTCTGAATTGCTGGCCATACGAGTGAAATTTTTGTATTCAAAATCTTGCTTGTCGTACTCGTTGCCTTCAGGGTTTTCAATCCACACAGTGGCTACCGAAACGCGGAGGCCTTGCGCCACCACCAGTCGGATCACCAGTCTTGCTTTGAGGACGCTATGAAAATAAGTGACTTTACCACTATTTCGATCTGTACGATTGAAAAATGCAATTCTGTGCGAGTAATTCTCGCCAAATTCGATTTCGGCATGTTCAATTTTGTTTTCAAGCAACTGAAAAGTGGCACTGAATCACTTTGAATCCATGACGGGTACCTACAATGTCCATTCCATTCACGATAGGGTTTTTAATATGCTGACATTTCAAGAACCTGCCCCTACATTTGAAGAGGTTTGGCGCATGTTTCAGGAAACTGATAAAAGGTTTCAGGAAACCGATAAAAGGATCCAGGAAACCGACCGCATCGTTAAAAATCTGTCCAAACAATTGGGTGAGTTGGGGAATCGGCTGGGTGAATTTGTAGAGCACATGGTTGCCCCAGCCGTGGTGCGCCTGTTTCAAGAGCAAGGCTTGGATGTTCACGAGTTCTCTTCAAACGTGACGTCCAAACGCAACGGCGAATCCTTGGAAATTGACCTTTTGGTGATTAACGACGGTGTGCTGGTTGCCGTGGAATGCAAAAGCCAATTGACCTCAGCGCATGTGGATAAACATTTGGAACGCATGGAAAAACTCAAGCGCCTGCTGCCATTGTACAAAAACCACCGTGCATTGGGCGCCCTGGCAACCATGGTGGCCAGTGATGAAGTTAAGGCGTATGCCCAAGAGAAAGGGTTTTACGTGCTCTGCCAAAACGGTGAAGGCATCGACATCTGTAACTCTGCGACATTCACCCCAATAGTCTGGTAACAGTTTGATCAGATGATGTTACAAATCGCTGATTTGGCCGAGTTACATCGGCGATTTGCGCTTGGCCTTGCATCTTGAACTCTGATGGCCCAACGCAAAACTTATTTCTGACCATATCCTAATTGAAGAAAGACACCCCTTTGAATTCACTCCAACTTTTCTTGCCCTGCGCTGCCGGTGTTGAAGATTACCTGCTGCCTGAGATTCATCGCATCACCGGATTGGGCCAAGCCGATGTGACCCGGCAGCGCGGTGGCGTGGCGGTGCGTGCATCGTGGCGCGATGTCATGCTGCTCAATTTGCACAGCCGTCTAGCCCAGCGGGTTCTGGTGCTGCTGTCTTTCACCGAATACCGTAACGAACAGGATTTGTACCGCGCTGCCAGTGAAGTAGCCTGGGAAATCTGGTTTTCGGTGCATGAAAGCATCAAGGTTGAAGTGACCGCCCAGCACAGCCCGCTGACCAGTCTGAACTTTGCCGCGCTCAAAATCAAGGATGCCGTATGCGACCGCTTTCGTGAACGAGCGCAGGGTCTGCGCCCTGATGTCAATACCCAGTGGCCAGATGTGCGCATTTACACTCATTTGACCACCGACAGTTGTTCGCTCTACATCGATACATCTGGCGAGCCTTTGTTTAAGCGCGGCTGGCGAACAGACACCGGCGATGCCCCCCTCAAGGAAACCCTGGCTGCTGCCATGCTGTCGGCTTGCGGCTGGCTCGATGGTGATGACGATTTGCAGCCGCTCTATGACCCCTGCTGTGGCAGCGGAACCATTGTGATTGAAGCAGCGCAAATG
>CAIXMC010000282.1 GCA_903920405.1 uncultured beta proteobacterium | reverse complement strand
TGGGGCACGGTACGATGCAGCACGGCATCCAGAGCAATCTCGAACAAGACGGGGGCATGCATCAGTTCGTAAGACTGACACCACCGGGGATGTAATTCACCGACCACACCCACCACGATACCGTGGCAGACCACATTGGCACAACGACCAGGGTGCAAGGCCGGGTGATGTGCTGGCATGAATTGCGCCTGCATAGGTGAGAGCAAGGCCTCCAAATCGCCCTTGATGTCATAGAAATCAACCGGCCGCTCTTTTTGCCCCCACTGAAGGGCATCAACAGAGCCGCTCGCCAAGGCAGCCAGACGCATGGGCTGTGCAAATCCCTTGACGCTGGTATCCGTGTTGCCCACGGTGTCGTCACGCAAAAATACACGGCCTACCTCAAACACCCTTACACGATGAGCTTTGCGATCTTGATTAAACTTCTAAACTTGTAGCAAAGAACCCAGCAAGGACGAGCGCATGACGTTCATTTGGCTGGCAATGGGGTTTTGTAAACGGATGGGGTTGGAGTTGCCCGCCAATTCATGTTCCCAGCGTTCGTCACAAAAACTGAAGTTGATGGTTTCCTGGTAGCCCAGTGCGGCCATGGCGCGTTTCACCGCAAAAGAATTGCGTCTGGATTCAGGTGGCAGTTTGGCCGTGATGGGGGCCGTTGGGGGCGTGTGGGGCAAGTTGTGAAAACCAATCATCCGCGCCACTTCTTCAATCAAATCTTCTTCAATCTGAAGGTCAAAACGGTACGAGGGCACGGTGACTTCAATCACATCATCGGTCTGAACCAGGCTGAGACCCAAGCCCGTGAGCGCCGCGACACACTGGTCGGCAGAGAGCGGTAGCCCCAAAATTTTGCTGGCACGAGATACACGCATGGACACGGTTTTAGCAGGTGGCAAAGCGACACAATGATCGTCAATGGGACCCCAAACAGTGTCTGGTGTGCCACAGATGTCACTGATGAGTTGGGTAATGCGTTCGATGTGTTCAACCGTTAGAGCAAAATCAACACCGCGCTCAAAACGATGGCCAGCATCCGTTGAAAAATGAAAGCGCCGTGAACGCCCGACAATAGCTTTTGGCCACCAGAAAGCGGCTTCAACATAGACATTTTGAGTGTCATCAGACACCGCAGTGGCCGCGCCCCCCATGATGCCCGCCAGGGACTCGACCTGCACAGCATCGGCTATCACCCCCACATCGCCATCCACATCAATGGTGTTACCGTTGAGCAGCTTGATCTGTTCGCCACTGTTGCCCCATCGCACCTCCAGACCGCCCTGAATTTTGTCCAGGTCAAAAATATGCGTGGGCTGACCCGATTCAAACATCACATAGTTGGAAATATCGACCAAGGCTGACACACTGCGCTGACCGCAACGCGCCAAGCGATCGACCATCCACGCCGGTGTTGGTGCTTTGGTATTGACACTGCGAATAATTCGGCCAGAGAAGCGACCACACAAGTCAGGTGCGCTGATTTTGACGGGCAAAATGTCAGCAATACGCGGCGTGAGATTGGCAAACGGTGGGCGTTGCAGTGGCGTGGTGGTTAATGCACTGAGTTCGCGGGCCACACCAAAAACGCTCAAAGCATGTGCCAGGTTGGGCGTTAATTTAAGAGTTAAAACGGTGTCATCCAGGCGCAAATGCTCACGAATGTTTTGCCCAATGAGGGCATCTGCTGCCAGTTCCAAAAGGCCTGCCTGGTCTGTGGATAATTTAAGTTCACGCGCTGAACACAACATGCCAAAACTGTCAACACCGCGCAGTTTGCCCACGTTAATGATGAAAGGCTTGTTCGCGTCATCCGTTGGTAGGTCGGCACCCACCAAAGCACAAGGCACTTTGATGCCCACCCTGGCATTGGCTGCCCCGCACACAATGGTCAGGTTTTGTGATTGCCCCACATCGACCTGGCAGACCCGCAGACGATCGGCGTTGGGATGTGGATTGACCTGCACAATGTGACCCACCACAACATGGTGGAAAGGCGGCGCAACGGGTTGGCTGTCTTCCACTTCAAGACCAGCCATGGTCAGGGCATCAGACAACTGTTCGGTGTTCAGGGGAGGGTTGCAAAATTCTCGCAACCACGATTCAGGAAATTGCATGGGGATTTCTCAATACCAAAAAGTATGCACTGACGTTTTAGCAAAATTAGCGAAACTGAGACAAAAAGCGAAGGTCGCCGTCAAAAAACAGACGAAGGTCATTGACACCATAGCGCAGCATGGTCAGGCGGTCAGGCCCCATGCCAAAGGCAAAACCGATGTAACGCTCAGGATTCAACCCCATGTTGCTGATCACATTGGGGTGAACTTGTCCTGAACCGGCCACTTCGAGCCAGCGACCAGCCAAGGGGCCACTGGGAAACTGAATGTCAATTTCAGCACTGGGTTCGGTGAAGGGAAAAAAACTGGGGCGAAAACGCAAAACAAGGTCACTGGACTCAAAAAATGTGCGGCAAAAATCTGTGAAAACGTATTTCAAGTCTTTGAAACTGACGTTTTCGCCCACCCACAGGCCTTCGCATTGGTGAAACATGGGGGAATGCGTGGCATCGCTATCAACACGGTAAGTGCGCCCGGGGGCGATCACACGGATTTCAGGCATGTAACCATCGTAGAGCGTGTTTTCTGGCTGTGTTGATGAACGATGGCGCTTGACATGCTGCACCGCATGGCGAATTTGCATGGGGCTGGTGTGGGTGCGCAACACCGCTGGCTCGCCTGCATTTTCAACATAAAACGTATCATGCATGGATCTCGCAGGATGGTCAGGAGGCGTGTTCAATGCTGTAAAGTTAAACCAGTCTGACTCAATCTCAGGACCATCGGCCACATCAAAACCCATCGATGAAAAAATGGTCTCAATGCGCTCCAAGGTCAATGACACAGGGTGCAAGCCACCTGTTAAACGCTTGCGGCCAGGCAGGGTAACGTCCAGGGCTTGGGCTTGCAACTGTTGCTGCAACGCCTGCTCCGCCAAAGCCTGCCGACGTGCGTTGAGTGCTGCCTCAATGGTTTGCCTTGCTTCATGGATGGCTGATCCGCGTGACTTTTTGTCTTCAATAGACAAATTTGCGAGATTCTTCATCAGGGCAGTAATAGATCCCTGCTTGCCCAGATACAGCGCTTTAGTGTTTTCAAGTTCAGCAGGCACTTTGGTCAATGCAAAATCAGCGCGGGCGTTTTCTACCAAAGTTTCCAAGTCGTTCATAAAATTCTCTATCGAATAACCTAAGGATGAGTTGTTGCATGAAAAAAGGCCAGCGCCAAAAACGGCTCTAGCCCTTGTCCCATCTGCATAACACACTATGCTAATAATAGCATAGACACGCATCCTCAGGCAGCCATTTTGGCCTTGACCTGCTCTACGATGACTGTAAAACCTGCCATGTCATGGATGGCCATATCGCTCAATACCTTGCGGTCAATCTCGATACAGGCTTTTTTCAACCCATTGGCCAACTGGCTGTAAGTCATGCCACATTGACGGGCGGCAGCATTGATACGTGCAATCCACAACTGGCGAAAGACACGTTTTTTGGTACGACGATCACGGTAGGCATATTGCCCCGCTTTCATGACCGCTTCTTTGGCGACCCGATAAACATTACCGCGACGACCACGGAAACCTTTGGCAAGGTCAAGAACTTTTTTGTGACGGGCGTGAGCCGTGACACCACGTTTGACGCGAGACATTGTGTTACTCCTTATTCGTCGTTAATCAAATACCACAACCAGGCAGCATCTGCGCCACGTGACCCATATTGGTCTTATGAACCGCAGTGATACCTCGCAAATGGCGTTTATTTTTGGTGGTCTTCTTGGTCAAAATATGACGTTTGAAGGCGTGACCGCGTTTGACGGTACCCCCTGGGCGAACGCGAAAACGTTTTTTTGCCGCGCTCTTGGTTTTCATTTTGGGCATTCGCATGCTCCTATGCGTTTTATGCTCGTGAGGCGTCTGCAAACTCTTTGCAGCCTTGATGGCCCCGAGACACTTTTAGCTGCAGCAAGACAACATCCTGCTGCAATGTTCGGCAGTTGCTCACTACCTCACTCTTTACGGATGTCAGATGAAGATATCAGACACCCTCTGACGCTGACGATTTGGCTGTCGGCTTTTTGCGACCGGGTGCAATCATCATGATCATTTGCCGCCCTTCAAGTTTGGGAAACTGCTCAATCACAATCAAGTCTCCCAAATCATCACGAATGCGATTCAGCAGCGCCAAACCTAAATCTTGATGGGTAATTTCACGCCCGCGAAAACGCAGGGTGATTTTGCATTTATCGCCCTCGGCAAGGAAACGCCGAATATTGCGCATTTTGATGTTGTAGTCTCCATCATCGGTACCTGGGCGAAAT
>CAIXMC010000281.1 GCA_903920405.1 uncultured beta proteobacterium | reverse complement strand
GGCTGGAAGCCGCTTCTACAGTGGGCAAGATGCCCGCGCTCCCAGATGTGAGTTTTTTTGTATAACAAATTGGCCTCTAGCCCCCGTCCTGCTTGCGTAGTTAGCTATTTTTTTGATAGTAAAAATAAGCGAACACATTCGTCAAACTCGTCTTCTTGTATGCGGCTAGGTTGGCTGCTCCAGATCACTTTGAAACGCACCACGAATGTAGGGGGGTGTCCATCAAAATTTGAGCTGCGAGTTAAACTACTGTTCAAACATCCAGAGTCAAAGCACCGTAAGTTTTTTTTGGATGAATCTCTTCAACAACCCCTTTCACATCAAGGAAATTCACGTGGAAACACCTCTCAAAAGCTCCATCCCGGTCAATCCAGAAAAAGCCAAGGCCCTGCAAGTAGCGTTGGCACAAATTGAAAAACAATTTGGCAAAGGCACCATCATGCGTCTGGGCGAAGGCGAGGTGATTGAGGATATTCAGGTGGTGTCCACAGGCTCGCTGGGGTTGGATATTGCGCTCGGCGTGGGCGGACTGCCTCGCGGTCGGGTCGTTGAAATTTATGGCCCTGAATCGTCGGGTAAAACCACACTGACCTTGCAGGTGATTGCTGAAATGCAAAAAACAGGCGGCCAATGCGCGTTTGTGGATGCTGAACATGCGCTCGATATTCAATATGCCCAAAACTTGGGTGTGAACCTGCCCGACCTATTGATCAGTCAGCCTGACACTGGGGAACAAGCTCTCGAAATTGTCGATAGTTTGGTACGCTCAGGCGCGGTGGATTTGATTGTGATTGATTCTGTGGCAGCCCTCACACCCAAGGCCGAACTCGAAGGCGAAATGGGCGACAGTCTGCCAGGTTTGCAGGCTCGGTTGATGAGCCAGGCGCTGCGCAAACTGACTGCACACATTAAAAAAACCAACTGCATGGTGATTTTCATCAACCAGATTCGCATGAAAATTGGCGTGATGTTTGGCTCCCCTGAAACCACCACGGGTGGCAACGCCCTGAAGTTTTATGCATCGGTTCGGCTGGATATTCGCCGCACCGGCACCATCAAAAAAGGCGATGAATCCATTGGTAACGAGACCAAAGTCAAGGTGGTCAAAAACAAGGTAGCGCCCCCATTTAAAACCGCAGAATTCGACATCATGTTTGGCACAGGCATCAGTCGTGAAGGCGAAATCATCGACATGGGCGTGAATGCCAACATCCTCGAAAAATCGGGTTCATGGTACGCTTACAACGGCGAAAAAATTGGCCAAGGCCGTGACAACGCACGCGAATTTCTGCGCGAAAACACTGCACTTTCCCGCGAGATTGAAAACAAGGTGCGTACCTCATTGGGCATTCCCTTGCTCGCTGGCACAGAAGAAGCAGCAGCCCCCAAAGCGGCCAACAAAAAAGCACCTTGAGCCTTATAGGGCATGCCAACACACATCCCTCTGGCCGAGAGGCTGCGCCCCAAAGTTTTAAGCGATGTCGTCGGGCAGCAGCATTTGCTGGGTAAGGGAATGGCACTGCGGCTGGCGTTAGAGTCCGGACAGCCGCACAGTTGTATTTTGTGGGGGCCGCCCGGCACGGGAAAGACCACCATTGCACGGCTCATGGCGGATGCGTTTGATGCGCAGTTCATTGCCATCAGTGCAGTGCTCGGTGGCATCAAGGACATTCGTGAAGCGGTAGAGCGCGCCCAGCAATGTCAGCATCGTCACACGCTGGTGTTTGTCGATGAAGTTCACCGCTTTAACAAAAGCCAGCAGGATGCGTTTTTGCCGCATGTAGAAAGTGGCCTGTTCACCTTCATTGGGGCGACGACAGAAAACCCATCATTCGAGGTGAATTCTGCCCTGCTCTCACGCGCAACGGTCTATGTTTTGCAGGCTCTTGGCGCTGAAGATTTAAGACAAATAATGGCTGTAGCCCAAGCCCAGCAAGCGTTTCCAGCTATTGAAAACGTAGCAATTGACCGATTGGTGGCTCATGCAGACGGGGATGCAAGGCGTTTGCTCAACACGCTTGAAACCCTGTCCGTGGCGGCCACGCAAGAAAAGCGCACCGACATCAAAGACGACTGGTTGATCAAGGTTTTGGGCGAGCGCATGCGCCGTTACGACAAAGGCGGAGAGCAGTTTTACGACACCATTTCTGCCCTGCATAAAAGTGTGCGCGGAAGTGACCCCGATGCTGCGCTGTACTGGCTGGTGCGTATGCTCGACGGCGGCGCTGATCCCCGCTATTTGGCACGGCGACTGATTCGCATGGCAAGTGAAGACATTGGTCTGGCTGACTTGCGCGCGCTGCGCCTTTCATTGGATGCAGCCGAGGTTTACGAACGTTTGGGCACGCCAGAGGGCGAACTGGCGCTGGCCGAATGCGTGGTTTATTTAGCTGTTGCGCCCAAATCAAACGCAGTCTATCAAGCCTTCAATGAAGCCCGTGCGTTTGTCAAAACCGACAGCACGCGCCCTGTACCCATGCACCTGCGCAATGCACCCACCCAGCTCATGAAAGACCTGAACTACGGCAAAGGCTACCGTTACGCACACGACGAAGAAGGAGGATTTGCCGCAGGAGAGCGTTATCTGCCCGATGGCATGGCCGAGCCAGGTTTTTACAGACCCGTCGAGCGTGGGCTGGAGATCAAAATTGCTGAGAAGTTGAGGAAACTCAAGGCACAAAACCAAGCCGCTGTCACGTCAAATCGTCGTGATGTCGATTGATTGTGACTGCTGGTTGAACACTGGAAACCCGATGTATGCCCTCATCGTCGGTTTGATGGCGTCCAACACTTTTGATATCGCACCTTCATCGGCGGAGAATTGCCAATCCCACTGTTTTGGCAATTTCCGTCACCCCTAATTCTCCTTCTTCACTTCAGGTCGCTCCATTTGGGTTTTGCTGACCATGATGCTTTCGCCTTTGAGCTGTTTGAGTGCCTGGATAAGCTGAAAATCCTTGTCAGAGCCAAATTCAGGGATTTTGCGATCCGAGAGCGGTTTTTTCATTTCTTCTTCAATTTTCTGGCGTGCAACTTCACGCTCTTTTTCTCGTTCGGCATCTTTGACATTTTCATCAGGGCCACTGAGCAAATGTTTTTCGAGGTCGGCCTCACGGGTACGCAGGGCTGCAAAAGGGTTACCTTCTGCCGTTTCATCAATCATCACATCAGGCACTATGCCCTTGGCCTGGATGGATCGCCCGCTTGGCGTGTAATAGCGGCTGGTGGTTAGTTTGAGCGCAGCCGTAGGGCAGTTGTCCATGCGATACGCTAATTCCAGACAAACAGCAGTTTGCACCGAACCCTTGCCAAAAGTCTGACTACCCATCAGTTTGGCACGTTGATAGTCTTGCATGGCACCTGCCACAATTTCACTGGCTGAGGCCGATCCTTCATTGACCAGCACCACCAATTTCACAGTTTTGAGTGCTCCGTGCGTTTGGTTTTGCAACTGTTTAAGTGGATCGACACCCCCGCGACGCAGGTAGTAACGCGGTGAGGCCTTATAGGTGAACTTGCTGTCTTGCAGTTGTCCATTGGCAGAAACAACGGTCACGTTTTCAGGTAAAAACGCTGCTGAAATGGCCACTGCGGCATCCAGATAACCTCCGGGGTCGTTGCGCAAATCAAGCACCAATCCCTTGATGTGAGGCTCTTGTTTGTAGAGGTCTTGCATTTTGCGGGCAAAGTCGGCGACCGTGCGTTCCTGGAACTGGCTGATTCGAATCCAGCCATAACCAGGCTCGATAAGGCGTGCTTTAACGCTTTGGGTTTTGATTTCTTCACGCACGATGGTGACAGAGAAAGTGCGGCTTTCGTCCTTGCGAAAAATGCTGAGCAATACTTTGGTGTTGGGTTCTCCTCGCATACGCTTGACCCCTTCGGTGAGGGTCATGCCCTTGACGGGCGTGTTGTCAATTTTTACAATCAAATCATTGGGTTTGAGGCCTGCACGAAAGGCAGGAGAGTCTTCAATCGGCGAGACCACCTTGATCACCCCGTCTTCTTGCGAAATTTCAATGCCCACACCGACAAATTTACCCGTCGTACCTTCGTTAAAGTCTTTGAGCGCTTTTTTGTCCAAATAGACCGAGTGCGGATCCAGGCCGGCTACCATGCCGGCAATGGCATCGGTAATCAGTTTTTTATCATCCACAGGCTCGACATAATTGGACTTGATCATGCCAAAGACTGCGGCCAATTGCTGCAGTTCCTCCAATGGCAAGGGTGCCAAAGCACCACGCGCCATGGTTTGCAAGGAAACCGTGGTCAGCGCACCGGCAACGATACCGGCAGATACCCAGCCGATGATTTTCAGTTTTTGGCCCATGATGAGTTTTCAGCGCAAATTAAGTAAAAGGAAGAGAAGAAGATGTTTGAAGCGAACGTAGGCATTGATCAATGCATGACTTGACGAAGCGTTAAGCCTTGCCTTGAGCAGCCACGGCAGCGGCTGCCTTGGCGATTTCCGTGGCATCGCCCAGATAATAGTGCCGAATGGGTTGGAGTGCATCATCCAACTCATAGACCAAAGGTATGCCATTTGGAATGTTCAAGCCCACGATGTCGTTGTCAGAGATATTGTCCAAGTATTTGACCAATGCCCGAATGGAGTTGCCGTGTGCAGCAATCAAGACCCGTTTGTCTTGCTGCAAGGTGGGTGCCAATATATCGTTCCAGAATGGCATAACGCGAGCCACTGTGTCTTTAAGGCACTCGGTCAAAGGAACTTGCTCTGGCTGTAAGGTGGCATAGCGCAAATCGCTGCGTTCGCTGCGCACGTCAGTGGGTTCTAACGCGGGGGGTGCAGTGTCATAACTGCGCCGCCAGATAAGCACTTGGTCATCGCCATATTGTTTGGCCATGTCAATTTTATTGAGGCCCTGCAAAGCGCCATAGTGGCGCTCGTTCAAACGCCAACTGTTGACCACAGGCAGCCAGGTTCGATCCATTTCGTCAAGAACATGCCAAAGGGTGCGGGTAGCACGTTTGAGCACACTGGTGTAGGCGATGTCAAATTCGTAAGCTTCGGCCTTGAGCAAGCGACCTGCGTTCTTGGCCTGTTCGAGTCCGGCGGGTGTCAAATCGACATCAGTCCAGCCGGTAAAGCGGTTTTCAAGATTCCAGGTGGATTCGCCATGGCGGATCAGAACAAGTTTGTGCATGATGTGAAGTAGGAAAAAAATCAAAAGGGGATGTGAATATCAACGCAGCGCATAAACGCGAGTATTGTGCATTCTAAAATGCGCCACACTACTCTAAGTGATGAATAAGGTAACAACAATGAAATTTTTCCTCGATAACTGGATGTTGATTGCAGTGGCACTCTCTTCAGGCGGCATGTTGATGATGCCAGCGCTTCAAAAGGCTGGCCAGGGGGCGCTGACTGCGGATGATGCGGTACGCTTGATCAATCGGGAACGAGCGGTGGTGGTTGATGTGTGTCAGCCTCCAGAATATGCAGCAGGCCACATTGTGGGTGCCAAGAATATCCCTCTCGACCAACTTGAAAACAAACTGATTCACGCGGTCAAAAACAAGACTGTGCCGTTGATTTTGGTGTGCCAATCAGGGGGACGCAGCAACCGTGCTGTGGACATGGCCAAAAAGCTGGGCTACGCACAGGCTTTGTCGCTCAGCGGTGGTCTGAACGCCTGGCGCAGCGCCAATTTACCCGTTGAACGCGCCTGAATTTTTGAATCTTAATGCAACGCGTCCTGCTTTACACCACCGCTGTGTGCCCGTACTGCATACGCGCCAAGCAGTTTTTAAGAGCGCGTGGTGTGACTGAACTGGAAGAAATTCGCATTGACTTGCTGCCTGCCGAACGCGATACCATGATGCGCCTCACCGGACGGCGTACCGTGCCTCAGATTTTTGTGGGTGATGTGCATGTGGGTGGTTAGGATATGGTCAACAATAAGTTCCGCTTTTGGCCGTCAGAGTTGGGATGCAATGCTAGGCACAAATCGTGCGGTGTGGCTCAGCCACATAAACGATTTGTAACGACGCAGTGCGCCCAAATCTGACGAGCCAAATGCGGAACTTATTATTGACCATATCCTTACGACGACCTGATGGCACTTGATGCTCGCGGTGGGTTATTGCCATTGCTACAAGCGACTTGACTCATCACAACATCACAACATCATATCTGTGTCGCACTTTGCACCTATCATCGCGGCTGCCTTTAAATGCTCCATGGCTTTTTCTGGCAAATTCTTTGATCTTCAAACCTGATTTTTAAACTGAAAGTACTTTATGGCAGAAACCCAAGACCCCATTTTCCAAATTCAGCGCGTCTATCTCAAAGAAGCATCGCTAGAGCAACCCAATTCGCCGGCCATTTTGCTTGAAAAAGAGCAGCCTGCCGTTGATATTCAACTGGGTGTGAACGCAGCGCCCGTGGTTGATGGTATTTACGAGGTCACCATCACGGCGACTGTGCATACCAAAATCAAAGACAAAACTGTGTTTTTGGTCGAAGCCACCCAAGCCGGCATTTTTGAAATTCGTCACATGCCCCAAGAGCAAGTTGGTCCTATTCTGGGCATTGCCTGTCCACAGATTGTCTATCCCTACCTGCGTGGCAACGTGGCTGACCTGGTTCAGCGCGGCGGTTTTGCACCAGTGCATTTGTCAGAAATCAATTTTCAGGCGATGTACGCGCAGCAACAAGCCAATCAACAAACCCATCCACCCGCAACCCCAGTCGGCACACCACCAGGACCGGTTGCGCCTGTTTTGCCACAATAATTTGTGGATGTTTTTGGCCTGCAGGGCACGTCCACATTGCGTGAGCAGCTATGAAAATCATAGTTCTTGGAGCAGGTTCGTGGGGCACAGCACTCGCTGTTCATGCCGCTTCCAGCTTGCAACATGAAGTTATTTTGTGGACGCGCAACCCCTGTCATCAACAACACTTGCGGGCTGATCATGAAAATCGGCGTTATCTACCTCAGGTGAGGTTGCCTCGTAGTCTGGAGTTTTGTTCGTCAGATTTGGCAACATCGACAGCTTGGCTCAACACAGCAGATTTGGTTGTATTGGCCACTCCCATGTCGGCCATTCGAGAAATGTTGGGGTATGTGCAGTCTATTCAGACTCCCGTTGTCTGGCTTTGCAAGGGGTTTGAAGCCCCTGTTTTTGAACAGGTTGGGCTTCTTGCCCATGAAATTCAAGCAACAATCGCTCCCAACTTGAAAACATGCGTGCTCAGTGGCCCCAGTTTTGCTCAAGAGGTTGCCATGGCGCAGCCTACTGCCCTGGTGGCTGCCAGTGTGTATGACCCAGTGCGCCAGACCGTGGTAGCAGCATTTCACAGCAACACACTGCGCGTTTATGCCCATGATGACGTGATGGGTGTTGAAGTGGCCGGCGCGGTTAAAAATGTGCTTGCCATTGCCACAGGTTTGTGTGATGGTCTGAGTTTAGGTCTGAATGCGCGAGCAGCATTGATCACGCGTGGATTGGCCGAAATGACCCGTCTAGGGGTAGCGCTCGGTGCGCGAGCCGAAACCTTCAGGGGACTCAGCGGCCTGGGTGATTTGGTTTTAACTGCGACGGGTCACTTATCTCGCAATCGGCAAGTGGGTTTGTCCCTGGCTGCTGGGCAGTCTGTTGCACAGGCTGTTGCAGCGTTGGGACATGTGGCTGAGGGTGTCTATAGTGCTCGAACCGTGGTGCTGCGTGCGGCTCAGTTGGGTGTTGAGATGCCCATTGCACAAGCCGTGGAGGCTGTGCTGGAGGGGCACTGGTCACCCCGGCAAGCGCTGACTGAATTGATGAGCAGAGAACCGACGGTCGAACTGGCATAAAAGGTCAGATTTGGCAATCCATTTTTAAACAGCATGAAAAGAGAATACAAATGGCTGATTTTTTTGATTTTTCTACAGAATCTATCGCTGCACTGGCACAGTCTGATGTTGCACGATCTTTGCAAGAGGACGTAGGTACGGGGGACTTGAGTGCCAGTTTGATTGACTCAGAGCAGCGAGCGCACGCCACCGTGCGTTCGCGCGAAGCCGCTGTGATCTGTGGCACCTTCTGGACGGAAGCTGCATTTCGCCAGCTTGACCCTGCCATGCAAATCATCTGGCATGTGAAAGAAGGGCAAAAATGCGAAGCAGATCAGATTGTTCTGGAGTTGGAAGGCTTTGCCCGTGCCATGTTGAGTGCCGAGCGTACTGCGTTGAATTTTTTGCAATTGCTCAGTGCTGTAGCCACCAAAACTCACGACTATGTGACCGCAGTCAAAGAGGTCAAAAATGCACGTGCGCAGATTGTCGATACCCGCAAGACACTGCCAGGCCTGAGGCTGGCCCAAAAATATGCTGTGCGCACAGGCGGTGGCGGCAATCACAGACTTGGTTTATACGATGCTGTGCTCATCAAGGAAAACCACATTGCCGCGGCCGGTAGTGTGAAAGCCGCATTACAGCGGGCGTTACGCATGGCAGATCAAGCGAGTTTCATCGAGATTGAGGTTGAAACCCTTGAACAACTTCAAGATGCCCTGGATGCTGGTGCCGGCATGATTCTTCTAGACAATATGAGTCTGGCACAAATGGCCGCGGCGGTCAATATCAATGCAGGTCGTGCCACACTGGAAGCCTCTGGGGGTGTCAAGCTCTCTGCCGTGCAGGCCATTGCTGCAACGGGTGTAGATCGCATCTCGATTGGCAGTTTGACCAAAAATGTCAGGGCGATTGATTTTTCCATGCGTTTTAAGCCTCTAACGCTTATCCAGTAAGCGCTGGTAGCTATTAAAAATATAGCTTTATGGATTTTTTTGATGTACATTGAAACCGAGACGGTCAAAGCAGTTGACTACGAACAACCGCAGGGTGATATCCTCACAACGCGGCACGCCTGGGCGAGAGTGCCCAAAGAACTTGATGCTGCGCAGCGATCCGCACTGAAACACAAAATTCAACGGCTTCTGAAAGAAAAAAACGCTGTCATGGTGTCACATTTTTATGTCCATCCTGATTTGCAAGACATCGCCGAAGAAACCGGTGGCTTGGTGAGCGACTCTTTGGAAATGGCACGTTTTGGCCGCGACCACGCAGCTTCGACGCTGGTGGTGTCAGGGGTACGATTCATGGGTGAAACGGCCAAAATTTTGTCGCCTGACAAACGTGTAGTGATGCCCGACCCTGATGCCACTTGTTCGCTGGACCTTGGTTGCCCTGCAGATGAGTTCAGTGCTTTTTGTGATGCCAACCCTGATCGCACGGTGGTGGTTTATGCCAATACCAGTGCTGCTGTGAAAGCTCGCGCTGACTGGGTGGTCACCTCCAGTTGTGCGCTGAACATTGTGCAGGCGCTGACCCATCAGGGGCACAAAATTTTGTGGGCACCCGATCGTCATTTAGGGGGGTATGTTCAGCGTCAAACCGGTGCGGACATGCTGATGTGGAGCGGCTCGTGCATTGTGCATAACGAATTCAAAGCCTTTGAGCTAGGTATCTTGATGCGCGAGCATCCTGAGGCAAAAGTGCTGGTTCACCCCGAGTCTTCCGAACCGGTGATTGCGCTGGCCCATGTCGTCGGCTCTACCTCCATGATTTTGAAGGCAGCCCATGCCATGCAGGCCAGCACCTTTATCGTGGCCACAGACAATGGACTGATGCACAAATTGCGAACACAAAACCCTGGTAAAACCTTTTTGGAGGCTCCTACCGCTGGCGATAGTGCCACTTGCAAGAGCTGCGCGCATTGCCCATGGATGGCCATGAATGGTCTGGCGGGTGTTGCAAATGCGCTGGAAACAGGGGTCAATGAAATCCATATCGATCCAGCCTTGGGGCGGCGTGCGCGTCAGCCTATTGATCGGATGCTGAGCTTTACCACGCTCATGAAGAGTACCCACCCCGCGGGGAGCTTGGTGGCGGGGCTGGGTGCATCATAGGGATAAGGTCAGCAAAATGATAATGTTTGTTTCCTGTTTACGATGAGGATCTGCGTCATGCCAATCAACGATATGACCACGCCCAACGAATCCCTTGCCACAGACGCTGATACCAAAAAGCGCCGCAAAGGCATTTACATTCTGCCCAATCTGTTCACCTTGGCTGCCTTGTTTGGCGGGTTTTATGCCATTGTGATGGCCATTGACGGGCGTTTTGACATGGCCACCGTCGGGATATTTTGTGCCATGGTGCTAGACAGCCTGGATGGCCGCGTGGCGCGTTTGACCAATACCCAAAGCGCTTTTGGTGAACAAATGGATTCTCTGGCAGATATGGTGTCGTTTGGTGCAGCCCCCGCCTTGATGGCCTATGTGTGGGCGCTCAAGGGTTTGGGGCGCTGGGGCTGGATTGCCGCTTTTGTCTATTGCGCCTGTGCTGCGCTGCGTCTGGCGCGCTTTAATGTCAACACCTGTGTGGTTGACAAACGCTATTGTCAGGGTCTGCCCTCTCCCGCCGCAGCAGCACTGGTGGCCGGTTTGATATGGATTTCCACAGACTTGAATGTGACAGGTGCGCGTATGGCGTGGCCCATGTTTGTGGTGTCTTTGTATGCCGGCCTGACCATGGTCACTAACGTGCCGTTTTACAGTTTCAAGGATATCCAGATGAAACGCAGTGTGCCTTTTGTGGTGATGGTGTTGATTGCCCTTGGCATTGCAGTCATCAACCTGGCACCGCCCATTGTGATGTTCAGTTTGATCGTCACTTATGGTTTGAGTGGTTATGTCATCTACGTCCGTCGCAAAATCAAAGGCATTCCCACCAGCGTCATCAGTATTTCGACCGATGAACCCGAAGAACGTGGTTTGCATCAGTGAGGGGTGTGTTACATTGACTTCATGCAAACCTTGTCGCCATTTCTGTCCATGTTCCTGTCGCTAGATTTCCTTGGGCGAAGTGGCTAGTACACGTCTGTATGCACCACATCAGCCCGTCTGTTTTTACAACGGGCTTTTTTTTGTTGAAAATTTTCCAGGAGAAACAAAATGTCTGACCGATTGATCATTTTTGATACCACCTTGCGTGATGGCGAGCAGTCGCCCGGCGCATCCATGACGCGTGATGAAAAACTTCGTATTGCACGCCAACTCGAACGTTTGAAAGTTGATGTGATGGAAGCGGGTTTTGCTGC
>CAIXMC010000280.1 GCA_903920405.1 uncultured beta proteobacterium | reverse complement strand
GCCACATAAGCGATTTGTAACGACGCAGTGCGCCCAAATCTGACGAGCCAAATGGGGAACTTATTACTGACCACATCCTTAGTGAAGATAATAAGCGGTCAACTGAGGAATCTAGGATCATGGCATCCCAAACCAACGCAGTCTATTCTGAAAGCTCCATTCGCGTCTTAAAAGGCCTGGAACCCGTCAAACAGCGCCCGGGCATGTACACCCGCACCGACAGCCCCTTGCACGTTATCCAGGAAGTGCTTGACAACTCGGCGGACGAATCACTCGCCGGGCACGGTAAAAAAATCAAGGTGACTCTGCATGGTGATGCCTCCATCAGCATTGCAGACGATGGTCGCGGTATTCCGTTTGGCATTCATCCAGAAGAAAATGCACCGGTGCTTGAACTGGTCTTTACACAATTGCACGCCGGTGGCAAGTTTGACAAAGGCAAGGGCGGTGCTTACAGCTTCTCAGGCGGCCTGCATGGCGTAGGTGTCAGTGTCACCAATGCATTGTCAGAGCGCCTGGAAGTCACCACTTACCGCGAAGGTCAAGTGGCGCGCATTGTGTTTTCACAAGGCGATGTGGTTGAACCCTTGGTCATTCGCCAGGCCACCGAGGGCGAACGCAAATCTGGCACCACGGTACGTGTATGGCCTCATGCCAAATATTTTGACACCCTGGTGATGCCCATGGCGCAATTCACCCATTTGCTGCGCAGCAAAGCGGTACTCATGCCGGGTGTGAGCGTCACACTGGTGCATGAACTCAATAAAGAATCTCAAACCTGGGTCTTCAAAGGCGGGTTTCGAGATTATTTGACGCAAAACTTGAGCAGTGACCCCATCATTCCTTTGTTGGAAGGTGAAGGTTTTGCCGATGCACAAAATGACAGTTTTGCAGACGGTGAAGGTGCTGCCTGGTGTGTGGCTTTTACCGAAGACGGCACGCCTGTGCGAGAAAGTTATGTCAACTTGATTCCCACCAGCGCGGGAGGCACCCACGAGTCCGGTTTGCGTGACGGGCTTTTTAATGCCGTCAAAAGCTTTGTGGAAATGCATTCCCTGTTGCCCAAAGGTGTCAAGTTGCAGCCCGATGATGTCTTTGCCCGTGCTAATTACGTACTTTCCACCAAGGTGCTTGATCCTCAATTTCAGGGCCAAATCAAGGAACGCCTGAATTCGCGTGATGCGGTGAGACTGGTGTCTGGCTTTGTACGGCCAGCCCTGGAGCTATGGCTCAGCCAAAATGTTGAGCATGGCAAAAAACTGGCCGAAATGGTCATCAAAACTGCGCAAAGTCGCCAAAAGGCGGGGCAAAAAGTTGAAAAACGCAAAGGTTCGGGTGTGGCCGTGTTGCCAGGCAAACTCACCGACTGTGAAAGCCGTGACATTGCCGACAACGAAATTTTTTTGGTTGAAGGGGATTCCGCTGGTGGCAGTGCAAAAATGGGGCGCAACAAAGAATGCCAGGCTGTTTTGCCCCTGCGCGGCAAGGTACTCAATACATGGGAGGTTGACCGTGACCGGTTATTTGCCAACAATGAAATTCACGACATTGCCGTGGCGATTGGTGTCGATCCGCATGGACAGGATGACACACCTGATTTAAGTGGCTTGCGCTACGGAAAAATTTGCATTTTGAGTGATGCAGACGTGGATGGTTCACACATTCAGGTGTTGTTGCTCACCCTGTTTTTCAAACACTTCCCCAAGCTGATTGAAACAGGCCATGTGTTTGTGGCACGCCCTCCCTTGTTTCGGGTGGATGCGCCAGCACGCGGCAAAAAACCGGCTTCCAAAGCCTATGCGCTCGATGATGGGGAACTGACAGCCATTTTGGACAAACTGCGCCAGGAAGGTGTGCGTGAAAATGCCTGGACTATCAGCCGCTTCAAGGGCCTAGGTGAAATGAACGCCGAACAATTATGGGACACCACACTCAACCCCGACACCCG
>CAIXMC010000279.1 GCA_903920405.1 uncultured beta proteobacterium | reverse complement strand
CGACAAAACACACCATGAACCAACCTGGTAGCCGCTTGCACCACGCCCTGTCATGCCCGGTTTCAGCTAAAACATCGTCCACTTGAACGCGGGGGATGACAAGTTGTAATGCCTTGATCCGATCGTTCGCGGGCAATAATGCAACAGGAGTGTCTTTTTGAAATGGGTTAGACATGGTAGGTTCTTTCTCAAACAGTGTGATGACAGCATCGTGGAATATGGTATTTTTTCGTTTTTTTTCAGGTCCATTGAACGGTATTGGAGCTAATCCCTAAAGTTCTCCCACTGAAGGCTATCCAAAGTTCAGATGCAATACATCGTCATTACGGGGATGTTTGACATCATGCAAACGAGCGGAAACTCGCATAGTGCGATACCCTTTGGTTGATGCCAACGGCCTCACCAATGAATTTTATAGATGCTGAAAATATGTCATCTCACCGAACACCTCCTCAATGTCCATGTTGTTTTTTTGCGACTCCTAAGTAACCAACGAAACATCTTGAATTAAAACGTAATACTCGGAAAATCGATTTGAATATCGTCCAAGAACAACTATTAACCCAGCTCGGTTTTCGGTTTGGCACCAATGGCCCACATGCCGCCAGAACCATGATGCTTGAGGACTTGCGGATACTGTTCCAAAACGTACCAGCCACCGCCGAACGAGAAGACTACAAACGGGCAGTCTTGACTGACAATATATTGGGCAAGCCCACTAGCAAGTCCCGTGAACTCGCTCTGCGCCACCTCACCACACTGTATGGATTAGATAATCGACGCCCTTTGTTTCGGACTTTGCGGCGTTTATGGCCGGTCGATGAAGCGGCTCAGCCTGTCCTGGCGCTGACTGTAGCCTTGGCCCGTGACCCTCTGTTGCGCACAACACAAACTTTTATTTTGACGAAACAACTCGGTACTCATGTTTCACGCGAAGACCTGGAGCAATATTTGGCTTGCGATCATCCAGACCGCTTTAGTCCAGCATCTCTCAAATCCTTCGCTCAAAACGTCAATGGCAGTTGGACCGCTGCTGGTTTCTTGCTGGGTCGCTCCAGAAAAACTCGCTCCATTCCAATCATCACTCCGGTGAATGTTGCGTTTTGCCTGTTTCTTGGCCACTTGGAAGGCCTATCGGGTCAACGGCTTTTCACCTCCACCTGGACGAATTTGCTGTCATGTTCACCCCTTGAGCTAGAGTCACTGGCAAACTTGGCCTTTCACCATGGACTGCTCGTATTTCTGAATGCGGGCGGCATCAAGGAGGTTCGTTTCCCGGACTACCTTACCACTGAAGAAGAAAAACTTTGTCAGGAGGCTTCCTATGTCATCCAAGGTTAGCAAACTCGTCTTGACCTACCGACAGCACATCACCGTGCCATGGCAAGCAGGGTTGGCTGGTGTGCAAAGGGTCATTTTTGCTGTTTATGACAAGACGGATGAGCTTCGTTTGCGTGCCAACGTAGAAGAATTTGCATCGGTGACCCAGCAGGCTGGTAAACAGTGGCTCCTCATTGACATCACCAACACTTTCCCGCAGTGGATGTCTGAGCAGGAATATCGGGATGCATATTTTGAGTCGCCAGAAGACCTGGCCGGCTTCCAGACAGGTGAGTTGACCGAATTTGTAGCCGACCTCATTGCACAAATCAAGGCACAGTTGACAAAAGCCACACCTGATACCGTTGTTGCATTGCTCGGCGCAGGCAGCTTATTCGGTCTGGCCCGTGTTTCCACAGTCGTCGAATGCATCAAAGACGCCGTCTCAGGCCGTTTGCTCGTGTTTTTCCCTGGTGAACATCACCCTGAAAACCACACCTACCGTTTGCTGGATGCTCGCGATGGATGGAACTATCTGGCGGTGCCGTTATTGGCAACCGAATAATTGACAAATCAAATACAGGCGGGTATCAACATGCAAAACAAAGACATCTTTAACAAGTTACCCTCCGATAACCACCTCGTTAACAACGGCGTAGCGGAAGTCTCTGAAGACCACTCTGCTGCCGCGCAAAGTGTGTTGCGCTACGAGCTGGAAACGTTTGTGTGCGACGGTCAGTACCAAAAGGGTCTGGAAACCGTGTTCGAGAAGTTTTTGCACAACCTCGGGCAACGTAACGAGCAACCCGGCATCTGGATTTCAGGCTTTTACGGCAGTGGCAAGTCACATTTGGCCAAGATGCTGCGCACCTTGTGGACAGACTACAGATTCTCGGACGGCGCCACAGCACGCAGCCTGGCCAAGCTGCCCATCGCCATTCTTGAACATATCAAAGAGCTTTCCATTCAGGCCAAGCGCCACGGTGGAGTCCATGCCGCAGCAGGCAAGCTGGGTGCAGGGGCAGGTGACAAGGTTCGCCTGGCACTGTTGGGCATCATCTTCAAATCCAAAGGCCTGCCTGAGCAATACAACCAGGCACAACTGGTGTTGTGGCTCCAACGTGAGGGTTTGGCAGAACCCATTGAAACAGAACTCAAGGCCGCAGGGCGTTCACTGGCGCAAGAGTTGCCGCACATGTACGTCTCTGACCACTTGGCCAGGGGACTGTTGAAAGTGCGCCCCAACTTTGCCAACAGCGAGCCAGAAGCGCGTCAATTGCTCAAAGCCCAATTCCCGCAGGTGCAAGATGTCAGCAACGAGCAAATGAAGCTCGCCATCACCGAGGCCTTGTCAGATGGTGGTCATTTCCCGTTGACGTTGGTGGTGCTGGACGAGGTTCAGCAGTACATCGGCAACGATAACCAGAAAGCATACGCCGTGCAGGAGGTCACAGAAACCTTGTGCAAACACTTCGCGGGCAAATTGTTGTTCGTTGGCACGGGCCAATCAGCCCTGTCGGGCATGCCCAATCTGATGCGATTGATGGGGCGCTTTCCGGTACCCATCATGCTCAGCGACGTGGATGTTGAAAACGTCACCCGTCAAATCATCCTGGCCAAGAAACCATCAGCGCGTCCCTTGGTTGAGCAATCTTGGCGAAGCAACCTGGGGGAAATCTCACGCCACCTTCGTGGCACCAAGCTCGAACACGCCACCGAAGACGAGCAGTTGATGACCGATGACTATCCCATCCTGCCTGTGCGCCGCAGATTTTGGGAGCGCGTGCTTCGCACCATCGACACCACAGGCACCGTGTCGCAATTGCGCAGTCAGTTGCGAGTGGTGCATGAGGCCGTGCTGGCGACAGCAGACCAGCCCTTAGGTCATGTGGTGGCGGGTGACTTTTTGTATGACCAAATTGCCGCCAATTTGATTTCTACCGCCCAATTGCCCAAGGAAGTCTATGAAAACGTGCAACGATTTTGCGCAGGTGAGGCACAAGCACAACTCAAGGGCAAGCTACTCAAACTCATTTACCTCATCAACAAACTGCCTGCTGATACCGCTATGGACATCGGCCTGAAAGCCACCGATGACGTCCTGGCCGATCTTTTGGTCACTGACTTGGCGAACGGCTCCAGCGAGTTGCGTCAACAATTGCCTGAACTGCTGAACCAACTGCAAAACAAGGACCGCCTGGTCATGTCGCTGGCTGGACAAAACGGCCTGGAGTACCGTTTGCAAACCATCGAGTCCAGCGCCTGGTATGAAGAATTTCGCGCTCAGGAAGCTGAACTGAAAGCGTCGCCCCAACGCATTGAGCAGCAGCGTGCCGACCTGTTCAAGGCACGATTTACCGAAGTACTCAAAAAAGTCCGGGTTGTTCAAGGCAAAGAGAGGGTGGAGCGCCGACTGACGCCGATCTATGACGAGACCCTGCCACGTGACAACGACAAAGCACTGTACCTGTGGATACAGGACGGCTGGCAGACCGAAGAAAAGTCCGTCATGGCCGATGCCAAGTCAAAAAACGCTGACAACCCCACCCTGTTTGCCTTTTTGCCCGCCCAACACAAAACCGAACTCACCAACACCATCGTGGCACTCGAATCTGCCCGATCGACCCTGCGCAAGAAAGGCACACCTGCGACCGAGCCAGGCAGAGATGCGCAGCGATCCATGGAAAGCCGCGAACGCCATGCTGTACAAGAACTGAAAAATTTACTCGATACCCTTTTTGCCGGCGCCCGTGTCTTTCAGGCGGGCGGTCAGGAGGTGACTGAAGGCCATGAACTTGCAGACCATATCAACCGAGCCGCCAAGGCCTCGGCCATCCGTCTGTACAAAGATTTTGATTTGGCCGACAGCGACCAGTGGAGCAAAGTGCTTGACGAAGCACGCAAGGGCAATTTGGAAGCCCTCAAAGCGGTAGGCCACCATCAGGAGGCAGACAAACAGCCCGTGTGCCAAAAGCTGCTGGCCTTCATTGGCCCCGGCAAAAAAGGCGGTGAGATACGCGATCATTTTGATAGCCCTCCCTATGGCTGGTCACGCGATGCCATTGACGGCGCCCTGTTTGCGTTGCTGTCGATCGGACACATCCGCGCTCTGGACGCCAGCAGCAAGCCAGTTGATGCCAAAAGCCTTGACCGAAACAAACTCACCCAAGCCAGCTTTCGCCAGGAATCCATCACCATCACGCCGCCACAACTTATCAAAATTCGTAGCACCTTCAGTGCTCTGGGCGTGCCCTGTCAGCCAAAAGAAGAGTTGGCAAAACTATCATTTTTGATAGCAAAGCTGCGTGACCTGGCCGACAAAGCCGGTGGCCTAGCCCCAGCGCCATTGCCGCCAAAGCTCACAGCCATTGAAGCACTCGAATCCCAGTCTGGCAACGCCTTGTTGCTGGAACTTTTTACCCGCCATGACGAACTGGCCGATTTGGCCAAACAATGGCGCCAAACGGCTGAATTGATTCAAAAGCGCTTGCCTCTCTGGCATCAACTGGGCAGCCTGCTGGAACACGCCAAAAACCTTGGCCCTTATGACGACATCAAGGCTGAACGAGATGCCATTCTGGCGCAGCGCAGTTTGCTGGCCGAGCCTGATGCCGTTCGCCCGCTCTTAGACCGCACGGCTGACCTACTTCGCCAAGCCATCAATGCCACGCGACAGGGCTTTACCGCCGCCTTCGATACACAACAAGCGCATTTGAGCGCAGACGCGGACTGGAACAAGTTAACCGATGACCAGCGCAACCAGTTCATCCAAGACCATCACCTGATACCGCTCAAACCGGTGGACTTGGCAACACCTGAGCAATTGCAGGATGCAATGGATGATTGCACCCTTGACCACTGGATTGCCAAAACCCAGGCACTTGGCAACCGGTTTGATGCCGCCCGCCATGCTGCTGTTCAACTGCTAAAACCCAACGTCACGCACGTCAATATCCCCAAGCGCACTCTTAATACCGAAGCGGAAATGAAAGCCTGGCTGAGCGAAGTGGAACAACTGCTGGCTGACAAATTAAAGTGCGGCCCGGTGGCGCTGTAACGGTCATGAATCCAGAGCGACACCCCGAAGGATGAAACTGTGCAAATACAACCCTCACCCCATCCCTCTCCCAGAGGGCGAGGGGGTAATAGCCGCGCCTCAACGGGTATTGTTCCCTCTCCCCCTTGGGAGAGGGTTAGGGTGAGGGCAGGTTTTGGCTGTAAAAAAGTTATCTATCGTTGTTTCACGTTAATAATTGGTATATCCTGTATATACTTCAATTTTTAAGGAGAAAACCTCATGTTGACCCGAGTTTTCAAAAGCGGCAATTCTCTGGCCGTGCGCATCCCCAAAGAGCTGGCCTTTGTTGATGGCGCGCAGGACGTTGAAGTTGAGCGTGTTGGCAATTCGCTGGTGCTGCGCCCTGTGGTGCAAGAAACCATTGGCGACCTGACTGAGATTTTTGCAGCCTTCCCGAAAAGCTTTATGGCCGAGGGCCGTGAGTTTCATGAACAACGTGAGCGCGACTGGGATTGCGTTGGTTTGGCGGGAGCCGATACAGCCCCAGATGCTGTCACCGAAAAAGCGCAGGCCTAGGTCATGCGCTACATGCTCGACACCAACATCTGTATTTATCTGCTTGATGCCCATCCGCCGCAAGTGGTTCAGCGGTTCAAGGCCGCTGCATTGGGGCAAGTGGTCATGTCGGTGGTGACTTACGCAGAGCTTCGCCATGGTGTTGAGCGCTGTGTTGGCATAGACCGTGATGTGGCTGCCAAGTCCCTTGCGCGTTTGACACTGCGCGTGCCGGTTATAGCCTTTGAGTCAAGAGCCGCTGAAAGCTATGGCGTGCTGGCCATGGCCGTGCGAGACCGTCGCCGTGACACCATGGACCGCCTTATCGCTGCGCACGCGCTCAGTGTTGGGCTGACGCTGGTCACCAACAACGAGGCCGATTTCAAAGACTATCCTGGCTTGAAAGTCGAAAACTGGGTCAGCGCCACCTGAGCATCACCTGCCAAAGCCCTTTCATTTTTGTAGGCCAAATTGGCATCTAGCCCGCGCCCAGTAAGCGTTTGCAGCTATCAAAAACATAACAGATTTATATGCCAACTGCCACACCCACCCTCAACGCCCCCTTACCCAAACCCCTGCGCACCCAGTTGGAAAACACCGTCAAGGTCGCACGCGACGTGGCCGAAAAAGCGGGCCGGGCGGCTTTAGTGCAGTTGGCGGTGGCCGAGGCCAAGGTGCCTGATTACCTGAGCGAAGCCCAGCGGGTTTTAAGAAGGAAATTGCGCTCTCACGCTACTGCCATCTGCGTTGGTAGCTCTCAAAATAATAGCATTGAGATGCAGCCATTGGTTTGGGAAGTGGCTTATGAACACTGGCATCGCATGTTGTTTGCGCGGTTTTTGGCAGAGAACCATCTGTTGATGTGGGAGCCTGGTGCTGCCGTGTCATTGGACGATTGCCGTGACATGGTTGATAACCACCCTGATATGGCGATGGGGGCCAAAAGCCATTGGGAACTGGCGGGCAAACTGGCGGCACGCATGTTGCCGCAGGT
>CAIXMC010000278.1 GCA_903920405.1 uncultured beta proteobacterium | reverse complement strand
TTTCGCCACTTCAATAAAGAGAATGCCATGCTGATCGATGTGATAACCGTTCAACCCCAAGCGGACTACCGGCTGCTGCTGGAATTTGAAAATGGCGAATGGCGTGTTTTTGACATGACCCCGTTGTTGGCACAGATGCCGTGGCTGCGCATTGGGCCTGCGCATCTGTTTGAATGTGCTTACGTCGAAAACGGCACAGTGGCCTGGCCGGGCAACATCGACATCGCACATGAAACGCTGTACGACCAGTCAATGCCGGTGCCAGCATGTCAAGCGTAAAACGCTCAGGCACGGCAAGCGAGCTGGCGGCCGATTCATAAACGGTGAAAAATGGACCGCTGCAGTCGGTTCGTAGCCGATGTTCTCTAAGTCGGACAGGCTCCAAGGGAGGAGTCCGTTACAATCACCGGCTTTGCTTGGTCAACATGCAAGCAAACGGGTTACCGCCACCCTTTTATTGGCGAGGTGAGGCCGTTTGGCGACAGTCACGGCCGTTGATTATTTTCGGAGTTTTGACATGTCACGTGTCTGTGAAGTTACGGGCAAAGGCCCGATGGTGGGTAACAATGTTTCCCACGCCAACAATAAAACCAAACGTAGATTTCTGCCAAATTTGCAATACCGTCGTTTTTGGGTTGAGTCCGAAGACCGCTGGGTTCGTTTGCGCATTTCCAACGCCGGACTGCGTTTGATCGACAAAAAAGGGATTGACGTTGTGCTCGCAGATTTGCGTGCTCGTGGTCAGGCCTGATTCATTCAACAAAAGAGGAAGATCATCATGGCAAGCAAAGGCGGACGCGAAAAAATCAAGCTGGAATCAACGGCCGGAACGGGTCATTTTTACACGACCAGCAAAAACAAAAAGACCACACCCGAGAAATTGTTGATCAAAAAATTTGATCCCAAAGCTCGCAAGCACGTGGATTACAAAGAAGTGAAGTTAAAGTAATTTTTTCTGACCAAACGGTGTTTATAGTCAAAAGCTGATCATTGTTGATCCTGCATTTTTTGGGTGCAGGGTTGGGATGTTCAAAGGCAAAGTATGGACGCGACACAACATTTCCCAATCTACCTGGATTACAGTGCAACCTGCCCTTGCGACGAGCGGGTGGTTGAGGTCATGATTCCCTGGTTGCGTCAGCATTTTGGCAATCCGTCCTCTCGCAGTCACGCCTGGGGCTGGGAGGCCGAAGCTGCTGTTGAAAATGCCAGGGCCCAGGTGGCAGCGCTGATTGGTGCTGACGTGCGAGAGATTGTCTGGACTTCGGGGGCAACCGAGTCCAACAATTTGGCATTAAAGGGGGCTGCGCATTTTTATCAGACCAAGGGGCGACACATTATTACTGTCAAGACCGAGCATAAGGCGGTGCTTGACACCTGCCGAGAGCTTGAGCGTCAGGGGTTTAGTGTGACTTACCTTGACGTACAGCCTGATGGTCTGGTCAATTTTGATATGTTCAAGGCAGCGATCAGGCCAGACACCATTCTGGCCAGCGTGATGTTTGTCAACAACGAGATTGGTGTGATTCAGGATATTGCCGCTCTGGGTGCTGCTTGTCGTGAAAAAGGCGTGGTTTTTCATGTGGATGCAGCCCAGGCCACAGGCAGGGTGGCGATTGACCTGGGGCAACTGCCGGTCGATCTGATGAGCTTGACCTCGCATAAAACCTATGGTCCCAAAGGCATTGGTGCGCTGTTTGTTCGTCGCAAACCGCGTATCCGGATTGAGGCACAGATGCACGGTGGTGGGCATGAGCGTGGTATGCGCTCTGGCACGCTGCCGACACATCAGATCGTTGGCATGGGTGAGGCCTACCGTATTGCCAAATTAGAAATGGCAGACGAAATTGTCAAAATTCGCGCATTGCATGAGCGTCTGGTGGCAGGTTTGAAAGACATGGAACAGGTGTTCATCAACGGCCATACGACACAGCGTGTGCCACACAACCTCAACATCAGCTTTAACTACGTTGAGGGTGAGTCGCTGATTATGGGTGTCAAGGGGCTGGCTGTCTCTAGTGGTTCGGCTTGCACTTCGGCGAGTCTGGAGCCAAGTTATGTACTGCGCGCGCTGGGCCGCAGTGATGAGCTGGCGCACAGCAGTTTGCGCATGACGATGGGTCGCTGGACGACCGAGGCTGAAATCGACTACGCAGTCAGCACCATCAAACAAAACGTGGCTCGTCTTCGTGAACTGAGTCCACTATGGGAAATGCACCAGGAGGGTGTTGATATCAGCGCGATTCAATGGGCAACCCATTCTCCCTCATGATGTCGCCTTGTTCATTCACTATGTTAGTGCCTGACCGGAAATCAAATTTACACTTATGAATCAACGATTGTCTAAATACTAAATACTTTTCGGCCAGTCACTATGTTACAAATCAGTACTCACGGTATGACTTAACAAATTGTCAAGGAGAAACAACATGGCCTATTCTGAAAAAGTTGTCGATCACTACGAAAACCCTCGTAATGTGGGATCGTTTGACAAGGACGACTCCTCTGTTGGCACCGGTATGGTGGGAGCCCCTGCGTGTGGTGACGTGATGAAGTTGCAAATCAAGGTCAACCCTCAAAATGGCATGATTGAAGATGCCCGCTTTAAAACTTATGGGTGCGGTTCGGCCATTGCTTCCTCGTCGCTGGTCACTGAATGGGTTAAGGGCAAGACGCTGGATCAGGCGACCGAGATCAAAAATAGCGAGATCGCCCAAGAGCTGGCCTTGCCGCCGGTCAAGATTCATTGCTCTATCCTGGCCGAGGATGCCATTAAGGCGGCTGTCGAAGACTATCGCCAGAAACACGCCATGGCATCCACGGATAAAACCTGAAATTTTTCGCATTGCACCCTGTATCATCAGCGCTGTGATGGCTGTATCAAGCGTTATTACTTTCATTTGAGGGCCGTATTTTGGACCCGAGCATGACCCCTACAACAAGTGACCCCTACAATTAATACCTATGAGTGATCTATTACAAATCGACAAAATTGCTGATCGCGTGGAGCGCCTGCTTGCACGCTATGAAGATGTGACACGAGAAAACGCATTGTTGCATCAGCAAATTGACACGCTGACGCAAGAACGAGATTCACTTAAGTCTCGACTCAGTGCGGCCCGTTCCCGCATTGATGCGCTCTTGGAGCGTCTTCCGGATGTCGTTGCCAGCAACACCACCCCAAAGCCAGTTGATTTATGAAACAGCTTGAAGTCGTAATCATGGGGCAAAGCTACACGTTAAGCTGTCCTGATGAAGACGATGCTCGTTTACTCGAAGCCGTAGAGCATGTTGACGCGACCATGTGCAAAATCAAAAAAAGCGGTAAAGTGCATGCACGCGACCGTATAGCCGTACTGGCCGCAGTGAATTTGGCGTTTGAACTATTTGTTCAGGATGCCAGCAATCATGCCGATGTTGTGGTTAACGAGCTTGACGCTTTATCCAGTCATTCTGGCAAATTAGCTGCTTTGCTGAAACGACTTGACGATGCCTTGGATGGTTGAATCAACTGAATTTTTGGGTCATCAACTTTACCGGATTAGTCTTTATCGTGATTTGAACTGGAACTCGTGGCGTGTCAGAAATTCATAAGTTCTTGTTTGAAGGTCTGCCTGTGCGTGGTGTGTTGGTTCAACTGACTAAAGCCTGGGCTGAAATATTGCGGCGTCGAGCCGATAACACCACGCATGGCGCTTACCTGCCTCCAGTGCAAAACTTGTTGGGTGAGATGATGGCGGCAGCAGTGTTGATGCAGTCCAACATCAGGTTTGATGGCTCTTTGATTGTTCAGATTTTTGGCGATGGCCCAGTCAAGTTTGCCATGGCTGAGGTTCAGACTGACTTTGGAATGCGCGCTACGGCCACCGTACAGACACCAGTGCAAATGGGTGACAGTTTCAGTCAAATGGTCAATGTGAATAACAAGGGGCGCTGCGTGATCACCCTGGATCCGCACAACCGTTTGCCAAGTCAAGTCCCTTACCAAGGTTACCAAGGTTACCAAGGTTACCAAGGC
>CAIXMC010000277.1 GCA_903920405.1 uncultured beta proteobacterium | reverse complement strand
GTGCTGCGCTACACCGAATCTGGCCTGAGAAAACGCGCCCAGTGGGAAGCCACCTGGGCCTTGCAGCGGCGCGAAGATGCAGGTGAAGAAGTGGGCACCATCCCCGTTCCACCCAAATACAAAAATACCGACTTTTCAAACACCGACTACTGGCGCTTGCGCGGCGGTCTGGATGTGCCCAAAGAACGGTGGGTCAGTGACCCAGGCTGTGAACGCGGGGTCGATGGCAGTGGGGTCATTGCCTGGGCCGGATGGAATCACCTGCAACAAGCCACAGCTCTAGCCGGTTTTTACCTTGACATGAAAGACAACGAAGGCTGGCCACCCGAGCGTCTGCAACCCCTGCTCTCGGGCTTGCTGGAACTGATCCCCTGGCTATTGCAATGGCATAACGAGGTTGATCCCGTTTATGGCGAGCGCATGGGGGCGTACTACCAGGGCTTTGTAGCGGAGGAGGCCCGTGCGCTGGGGTTTACGCTGGATGATTTACAAACCTGGAAACCCGTGGTAATGGCGGCCACGCGTGGTCGGCGCCAGGCTGCGGCCTAAATCCAATCAGCATACGTAGCATGTTTGACCGAGACAAACCCTTCAACACCCTGCCCGCACTACCGCCAGCGGGTGACATTGAAACCACAGAAGTACTCAAGAAAGCGATCTCCGCAAGCCGCGCCATGGCTGAACTAAAAGGCGTGGCTGAACGTATGCCCAATCAGGCCATGTTGATCGACAGCTTGGTGTTGCAAGAAGCCCGTGCGTCATCCGAGATAGAAAACATTCTGACAAGCAACGATGATGTCTATAGGGCAGCGTCAGACGAAACCTTGCCCGCCAGCGCCGAAGCCAAAGAAGTTCTGCGTTATCGCCAAGCGCTGAACCACGGTTGTCGGCAAATCAAGACCCGGCCACTGTCAACTTGCCTGTTTGTCGAGATTGCGCAGCGTATCAAGGAAATGCAGTTTGATATCCGCCGTTTGCCAGGCACGCGCATTGCCAATAGCAAGGGGGAAACGATTTACACCCCGCCCGAGGGCGAAACAGTCATTCGGGACAAACTGCGCGAGCTTGAAAATTTCATGCATGCCGATGACAAGCTGGATGTGCTCGTCAAAATGGCGTTGATGCACTACCAGTTTGAAGCCATTCACCCGTTTCCCGATGGCAATGGGCGCACCGGGCGAATTTTGAACATTTTGTACCTAGTGGAGCAGGGCTTGCTCAATCTGCCGGTGCTGTACTTATCGCGTTACATCATTGACCACAAAGAAACCTACTACGAAAGACTGCGCCGCGTCACTGAAGAAAATGCCTGGCATGACTGGGTGCTCTATATGCTCGATGCAGTGGAGCAAACGTCGATTCGTACCCATGGCCAGATCACCGCCATCTTGACTTTGATGGAAACTGTGCGTGAGCGGGTGCAACGCGAGACCCCCAGCATTTACAGTAAAGACTTGATTGAGCAGATTTTTCGGCAACCCTATTGCAAAATTGCATTTTTGGAACGTGCGGGCATGGGCACACGCCAGACTTGCGCCAAGTACCTGCGGGAGCTTGAAATCATGGGCATCTTGAAGGGGCAAAAGATGGGGCGCGAGGTTTATTTCATCAACACCGACTTGTTCAAGCTGTTGACGCAGTAAAAAAATGCAGCGAACCCCGCACCACCAAGATATGTTAAATATTTTCACTATTTTTAACATG
>CAIXMC010000276.1 GCA_903920405.1 uncultured beta proteobacterium | reverse complement strand
CTGCTGCTCCAGGTTAGCCCTGACTTGCCAGAACATGTGCTGTGCGACGCACTGCGGCTCAAGCAGGTGTTGATCAATTTGTGTGGCAACGCAGTCAAGTTCACTTCAGAGGGCCAGGTACTGCTGTCCATGGAACGTCAGAGCGCACTGACTGACAGTGTCACGATCAAGTTCATGGTGCAAGACAACGGCATCGGTATCTCCCCAGAGAGTCAGGAGCGCATTTTTTCTGGATTTACCCAAGCCGAGGCCTCCACCACACGTCGCTTTGGCGGCACAGGTCTGGGGCTGGCCATCAGCCAGCGACTGATTGCCACAATGGGCGGCCATCTGGAGGTTCAAAGTGCTTTAGGGCAGGGCAGCCGTTTTTATTTCAGTCTGATCCTGCCCATCGTTGCTGAAAAATTGTCATCACCGGCCCACACCCATGGCGTGATCAGTCCACAGGCACTGTCCGGGATGCATGTTCTGGTGGTTGAAGACAATTTTGTCAACCAGCAAATTGCCGCCGAACTACTTGAAGGTGAAGGTGCCGTCGTGCAACTGGCCAACCATGGTCAGCAAGCCCTTGACCAGATTGCCGCAGCACCAACCCCTTTTGATGTCGTGCTGATGGACATGCAAATGCCCGTGATGGACGGACTGACCGCCACGCGTGCCATACGCCAGCAGTGGGATGCCAGCGCCTTGCCCATTGTGGCCATGACAGCCAACGCCATGGATTCAGACCGTCAGGCGTGTTTGGATGCCGGCATGAATGACCACGTGGTCAAACCGTTTGGTTTAACTCATCTAGTCACGGTGCTGTTGCGCGTGACCGGTTCGGCCTAATAATAGAGCCTCTACACAAACCCACAGGAGAATCCACCATGTCTGAACAAGAAATTGACCTTAAAGCCGAACTCGAGCGCCTTCGCAATGAAAATGCGGCGCTTAAAAAAGGTACCGCTACAGGCTTGGCCATGAAAGTCAGCGACAAGGGCGCGCTTTCTGTCTATGGCATGGGGCGCTTTCCGGTCACACTTTACAAGGAGCAGTGGAAAAAACTCCTTGACATGTCAGATCAAATCCGTGCATTTATTGTGAGCAATGAATCAAAATTGAAAACGAAGGAGTAAACCATGTCCAAGCCAATCACCCCCGATGCCAGCGACGATAAAGTCAAAAGGCAAATTCATCGTGCTGGACATTCTGGTCAGAGACCAGCAGGGCCATTACTACAACATCGAAATGCAAGTCCGCCGTTACGATGCCTGGAGCGCACGCAGCACCTATTACTTGTGGCCCGCACACTGTCCAATCAAATTGTCAGCGGTCAGGACTACGTGGCACTCAAACCCGTCATTGGCATCCATTTGCTAAACTTTGACTTGTTTGATGCCCCTGACCAATCGCAACAAGCCCAATGGTGTTTTGAGCTGCGAGACCGTACCCATCCGCAAATCAAACTGGGTGACGAGTTGCAAGTGCATATCATCGAGATGTCAAAAGCAGACCGCTTGGGATTGGCATCGGGTCATCTGGCGGACTGGGTAGCAATGTTTGAACACTGGCAGGAGAAACGCAAAATGCAAACCATCGAATACCCCCGGTACAACAGGCAATGGCACTGTTGACCAGTCTGAGCGCCGACACTGAAACACGCCGTCTGGCCTTTGCACGCGAGCGTGCGTTATTCAACGAAGCAACCGCCATCAACGCAGCCATCGCAAAGGGCGAGCTCGAAGGCATGCTAGAAGGCAAGCTAGAAGGCAAGCTGGAAGGCCTGCAAGATGCCCTTGCCAAGATGATTGCGGGCGGTATCAGCGAAGATCAGGCACGTTCTATTTTAGGTATGTAGGGTGTGAAGGGACCTCTGACATGAACGCTCAGATGTTTGGTGAGACGATAGACACAGAAGTGTCTGTGGGCTACGTTCCCACGCAGGAGCGTGGGAACGATAAAACTTTGACTTGTTTGATGCCCCCGACCAATCGCAACAAGCACAATGGTGTTTTGAGCTGCGAGACCGTACCCATCCGCAAATCAAAAGGGACAATCAATACCTTGTAACTTGCCAAAAAGCTGTCCAGCAAAGCCGTGCCATGAACATCTTTGCGGCTGATGAATATCTTCCACATTCTCCTGACTTTGCGTCTGTAGCCTGGCTCTGGCCAACAGAGCCTCTTCGAGTAAAACAATGGTTTCCTGATTGATCGAGCGACGGTGCAAGGCGGCCTCGCGGTCTATCAGCGATTTGATGTGGGTGGGAACTTTTTTCAGTTGCAGGTCATGATCTGATGCCTCGTTCACAATGAGAGATGCCAAAATCTACCACACTGCACCCAAAACGCCATCGAGAAACCTTTTTGGCCGCATAGAGAATGCCAATACACCACATTGATCGTTTGCGATGACCCAATCAACATCGTAAGTGCTATGTTTTCAATAGCTGCAAACGCTTATAGGACGGGGGCTAGAGCTGCCCTTTACCCCAAAATAACACTGAACTTTTGCGCTGATTTTGTGTATGCTTCGTTTATGAACCAACAAAACCAGATTAAACGAACTTTGTCCCAGCCCGAATCGCTCGACATCGTTCGCCACCAACTCGACAGCCACGTTCACCAAAACCGTACATCACTGTCCAAGTCGCTGTGTCAGCATTTCAACTTTCACGATGCCCGTGGGCGACATCAGATAGGTGGATGCAACAAAGCATTGAGGGAATTGGAGCGAGCGGGTCACTTCACTCTGCCCGTTTCGAAGATGCCCCATACTGTCAAAACCCCCCGTCGACTGGACTGTGCCGTACCCGACCCAGTCGATGTGCCAGCGCAAGCAGGCAACGTACAAGGGCTGATGCTAGTCAAAGTTGAGACAGAAGATCAGATGCGCATTTGGAACGAAATGATGCTGCGCGAACACCCTCAAGGAGCTGGCCCCCTGGTGGGCTGCCAACTGCGCTATCTTATTGGCTCCAACCACGGCTGGCTCGGCGGCTTCGCCTTCAGTGCAGCCGCTTTTTGCTGCGACCCAGCGTACACTGCCAAAACTTGGCATCCCATGTCTTGGGGCTGGTGCTGCGTCAAGTTGCGTCAGACTTTGAGGCTCAATACAACTATCGGCCCTGGGTGATAGAGAGCTTTGTTGACACCGAACACTTTCTTGGCACCTGCTACAAGGCAGCCAACTGGCAGGCCGTTGGCAAGACACAGGGACGTGGATGCCAGGATAGCGCAAACAAAAAGGCCAAATCCGTCAAAACCATCTATGTCTATAAAATCGAGCCCCAGTGGCGCGATCAGATGGGGGTGACAAAACCACTGGGCTTGCAGCCACTGAACATTGGTCAGGGACTCGATGCCAAGCAATGGGCAGCGCAGGAGTTTGGCGGCGCAGACCTGGGCGACAAACGCCTCAATGATCGACTGGTTGAAAGTGCCCAAGCCCTGGGCACCATGCTTGGTCGCACTATCAGCGGTGCGAGCCAAGGTAACTGGCCCGCCGCCAAAGGCTACTACCGCATGATTGACCACCCTGATGACTCCCAAGTCAGTCCAGATGCAATTTTGGCACCGCATCAAGAGCGAACCATCCAGCGCATGATGACTCAAAGTACCGTGCTGTGCATCCAGGACGGCACGGATCTGAACTACAACCAACTCGAACAATGCGAAGGTTTGGGCATCATCGGCAAAAACCAGACCGGAGCCCAAACCCGGGGACTGCACCTGCATTCGACCCTTGCAGTTAGCACCGAAGGCTTGCCACTGGGGTTATTGGGAGCACAATTCTCAGCCCCCCAGCCAAAGGCAGAGGCAGACAACCGGGCTGATACGAACATTCCCATTGAAGAGAAGAAAACCTTTGCCTGGATCAAGGGCTTGCGCGATTGCGTCCAACTAACCTCCCTGCTGCCCAACACACATTTGATTAGCGTGATGGATCGGGAAGCTGATTTTTTTGAGCTCTTCGATGAGCAACGCAAAAGCGGCAAGGTCGATGTGATCGTGCGAGCCAAGCATGATCGCATTCTGGATGAACAAGGACTGCATTTGTTTGATGCGATCAGAAACAGTGAAGTCAGTGCAGACGTTGAAATCCACGTTCCCAGGCAAAGCAGCCGACCGAAGAAGAACAAACAGCAAGCCCGGCCAGGGCATGTGCAGCGCAATGCAAAAGTGGCGTTGCACTATAGTGAAATCGAACTACGCCCCGGTGCTAACCACAAGGACAAGGAACAAATCAAACTCACCGTGGTCCATGTGCAAGAGATAGGCCAGCCCAAAGACGATGATCCTGTAGAGTGGTTTTTGCTCACCACATGTGAGGTATCAACACCAGAGCAGGCGCTACAAATTCTGGGTTGGTACAGCCTGCGCTGGCGCATTGAGGACTGGCATCGGGTACTCAAGAGCGGCTGTGAAATCGAAAAACTGCAACATAAAACTGCGGAGCGCATCAAACGCAGCGTGGCCATCAATTTGATCATTGCCTGGCGTATCATGCTGCTGACCTTATTGGGTCGGGAGTGCCCTGAACTACCCGCAGAGGTGTTGTTCTCTGATCT
>CAIXMC010000275.1 GCA_903920405.1 uncultured beta proteobacterium | reverse complement strand
TCCTTATGTGGCTGGGCCACACTGCGCGATTTTCGCCTAGCATTGCATCTTTAACTCTGATGGCCAAATGCGGAACTTATTGTTGACCATATCCCTTTATCGCAGGTAACCACGCTGGATATTCATGAAATTAACCGAAACCGTCATCGCTTTCCTCAAGAAAACGGCAGCCTCTTTCATGGGTTAGGATATGGTCAACAATAAGTTCCGCATTTGGCCGTCAGAGTTAAAGATGCAATGCTAGGCGCAAATCGCGCAGTGTGGCCCAGCCACATAAGCGATTTGTAACGACGCAGTGCGCCCAAATCTGACGAGCCAAATGCGGAACTTATTATTGACCATATCCTTACCATCCGTTTGAATCTCACCTGCCATGCCAACCATGACCATGGAACCCAACGCATCCCTGATTCACTACCCATGCGAATTTCCCATCAAGGTCATGGGTGCCAAAGTAGATGGATTTGTACCTGCCATGATCCTGATGGCACAACAATTTGACCCAGACTTTGATGCCAACAACATTGAACTGCGCCAAAGCACAGGTGGTAAATATATAGGCGTGACCCTCACCATCACCGCCACGAGTCGTGAGCAGTTGGATGAGCTGTACCGCACACTGAGTTCACATCCCATGGTCAAGGTGGTTCTATAGATACATACTTGGGGATATAGTCAGCAATTCTGCATTCGAAATTGTCATAATGGCTTATCATTTATGCCCTGCTATCTGGAAAGTGGTGGAGACAATTGCGCCGGCCAATCCAAAGCCCATGATCTATTTTTTGTGCCAGTCTTCATAAGGAATCCATGATGGTGTTCGAACCTGTTCTCAAAACATTGGATGCACAAGGTTTGCAGCGGTTTCAGGCTTTGCACGTTGACGCGGTCAGGGCTGTCACCAACCGTTTTTATACCACCCACGGTTCTGAATACGAGCAGTTTGGGGAAAATGGGCGTCAGGCTTGTCAGGATGACTTGAGCTTTCATCTGGAATTTTTGCGTCCCGTTCTTGAATTTGGCATACTGCAACCCATGGTGGATTATTTGGTGTGGCTAGACAGTGTGTTGACAGCGCGTTCGGTGCCATCCGAGCATCTGGCACAGTCGCTGGATTGGCTGGGTGAGTTTTTTGCAAAGGCCATGAATGAGGCAGAGGGTGCTGTCGTGGTTCAGGCACTCGCTGCAGCACGCGATGGCTTGCTGCAGTCCGACATCAGCACCATACTCCCTGCACTGCCCGTGAAAACCTGGCCTGAAGCGCTTGCATTTGAAGCCGCCTTGTTACGTGGCGATGCAAAAGAGGCTTTGGCCATGATGAACCGCATGATGGACGCTGGTATCAGTCTGGTTGATCTTGAAATGCAGATGATTCAACCTGCCCTTTACCAAATTGGCGACAGATGGCAAAACAACCAAATCACGGTCGCACAAGAGCATATTGCCACGGCCATTGTTCAAAGAGTGATGTCGGCGGGTTTGGTGCGTTCGCCGCCGCCGATTCCCATCAACAAGCGGGTGCTATTGGCCTGTGTGGAAGGTAACCACCATGCCATGGGCTTGGCCATGGTGTCTGATGCCTTTGCTCTGGCCGGTTGGCAAGTGCAGTATCTGGGTGCTAATGTCCCCAATACTGCGTTGGTCGCACGGGTCGTGTCTTCACTGCCTGACCTGGTGGGTTTGTCGGTATCATTTCCGCAGCAATTGCGCATGGCCAAACGGGTGATGACACAATTGCGCGAGACCCTGGGCAGTGCGCGACCAGCCGTCATGTTGGGTGGATTGGCCATCAACCAGTTCAGTCGTCTGGCGGATGTTTTGGGGGCGGATGCCTGCAGCGCCAACGCGCAATTGGCTGTGGCGCGCGCTGACCTGATGGTGTCGCCCAATTGAGTTCTTTTGCGCCTGAGTTGGCACCGCTGCTGGGCATGGTATGCGCTTTGATGGATGAAACAGGCACGCTGCTTGAAGCCAATGCGGGTTTTTTGCGACTGATAGAGGCTCAGAGTCTTGCAGATGGTCGCAGCAATGTAGCCCGATTTTTTATTCAACCCAATTGGAAAAGTCTGCTCAAAATATCAGGTGCTGCGGACGGCGAAATTTATCGCGGGCTACTCACCCTGGACGATTACATGGGCAAAACGCGCACCCTCAAAGCCGGTGTTTGGCATGTCCATGGGCAAGTAAGACTGGTGGCCGAGTTTGACATTGCCGAGCTTGAACAGTTAAATGACACAGTGCTTGGCCTGAACCGAAGCTATGCACTCGCGGAGTTTGCACTGGCGCAAAGCAATTTCAAGTTGGAAAAAAACGCTCGGGCGCTTGAACAATCGGTGTCAGACCTTCAAGCGGCCAACACACAACTCTCACGGATGCACAGTCAGTTGCTGCAGTCTGAAAAGCTGGCCTCGATTGGCATTTTGGCAGCGGGTGTAGCCCATGAAATCAACAACCCCATCGGGTTTGTCACCTCCAATTTCAGCACGCTCAAAAGCTATGTTTATCAATTGCTGACTCTTGTCAATGCTTATGAGACCACCGATCAACTTGATCTGATTGAAGCGATGAAAACACAAATTGACCTTAACTGGCTCAAGGAAGATGTTACGTCCCTGATCGACGAATCACAGTCAGGACTTGACCGCGTCAAACACATTGTTCGGTCTTTGAATGACTTTGCCAAAATCAATGATTCAGAGGTGTGTCAACCTAGCGATCTTCATGAAGGGATTGAATGCACATTGAGTGTGGTCTGGAACAAGATCAAGCACCAATGCGAGTTGCGTAAGGAATATGGTGAACTGCCGGCAGTGATGTGTGTGCTGCCACAGATCAACCAGGTTGTTTTGAACCTTTTGAGCAACGCTATTCAAGCCATTCCAGGAACAGGCATCGTCACCATTCGTACCGGCTGCACGGCAGACGAAGTCTGGATTGAAATTGCAGACACGGGCCAAGGCATGTCACCCGAGAATATCAAGCATATTTTTGACCCGTTTTATACGACCAAACCCGTGGGCCAAGGCGTGGGGCTTGGACTTCCTACATCGTTGGGCATTGTTGAGCGACACCATGGTCGCATCGATGTTCAAAGTGCATGTGGGAATGGGTCGGTCTTTCGGGTGTGGCTGCCCCTGCAACAGCCAACCCTCGGCACATGACTACTGTGCGTCTCGCACCAATCGTCCATTGGTGGGTTGAACAGGGCGGGCATTTTGAGGATATATCTGCTGAAACAACCTGAGTTGATTTTGGCCCATTTGCACGGCCTGCTTGAGAACCATCCACAGCACACCTTCGGTACAAGGTGGCGTGGTGAGTGACCCCATGAACTGGTAATAGCGCTGGTCTTTGGGCAACAGTGCGTTCACATCCAGCACACCGTCAGGCATACGTACCCTATCACCCACATCCAGCGGCATGTACGTCCAAACCTTGTCAATCAGCGGGTTGGATACACCGGGTTCAAGCATCACAGCCACAACGGCGAGATTTCCCGCCGCACTTTTATGAACCAAATGCACCACCATGGCGGAGTTGCGAAAATCCACCTGCTCTTCAGATGGTGAATGAAAATGCAACTGCTGCAACTTATAGACCGAACCGCGCACAGTCAGGGTGTTGTCGCCCAGCAGATCAACCTGAATGGAATGTCCATTGTTGACCACCGTGCCGTCTGATAGCCTGTAGTTGAATTGCAACGGTTCTGCCGGCCCTTGAAGGGTGGACGATGTTTCAATGTTGATGGGTGACTGGCGTTTGCCAGTGCTGCATGTGATGAACTCGGGCTTGAGCTGTCCCCAAGACTGCGGCCCGGTTATCCCCGAATAAGACCAATGCACATCTGAGTGATCGCTGCCATAAGCGTTCAAAGCCGCGGCTCTGGCTTTGATGTATTTTCGGCTGGCCGTCGTCCGGCTGGCAGGCTCGTAGGTCGTCGCTCTGGAACGTGCCACATCTCTGGACGAATTCGCCGTTGCAGGCTCGCCGTGTTCATCAAATGATTCACGGGGCACTGCGGCAGACGGATGCTTTGCAAATTTGGTGGGAGGGTCAGAAATGACCAGCGTCACTTTTTTTCGTTCGATATTTTTGTCTTTGAGTGCTTTTTGGATGTCGGATGTCAAAGTGCCGGACGCGTGTGCCGATGCCGCATCAATGGGCATGGAACCGCCAGAAGGCGCTGCACGTTGCGTAGGGGCGTCTATCGATGCCCCCAAGGCAGGGTGACCTGACAGGAACAACATGACCATTGAGCCATGCAACGCAAGGGCAATGTGTGAAGTGTGGGAGAACATACATATTTTCATGGCAGTCCAGATCAGGCAATGAGAAGTCTCTGATGTTCATCTTATCAGTAAATCACGGATGATTTGATGCACACTACAAGCCTGATGAACTTGAAAATAAACCTGCCGTGAGCATTCAAACCGATAACCTTGCCACTGCGACCCTCAAGCGCGTGGTGTCTGGTGTGCCCGATTCTCCTATTGAAGAAGCCGTGGAGCGCGCCCTTCGCCCCAAGTTGCTCGATGATTATGTCGGGCAAGTCAAGGTGCGCGAGCAATTGAGCATTTTTATGAGTGCAGCCAAAATGCGCCATGAAGCCCTTGACCATGTGCTGTTGTTTGGCCCGCCAGGTTTGGGAAAAACAACGCTCAGCCACATCATTGCCTACGAACTTGGCGTTCAACTGCGTCAAACCAGCGGACCTGTACTTGAAAAACCCAAGGATTTAGCAGCATTACTGACCAATCTGGAAAAAAACGATGTGCTGTTTATTGATGAAATTCATCGACTCAGCCCTGTAGTGGAAGAAATTTTGTACCCCGCACTCGAAGATTACAAAATCGACATCATGATAGGCGAAGGCCCGGCTGCGCGCTCCATCAAACTTGATTTACAACCCTTTACCCTGGTGGGGGCCACCACACGCGCCGGCATGTTGACCAACCCTTTGCGTGACCGTTTTGGCATTGTGGCGCGTCTGGAGTTTTATACCCCTGAAGAACTTGCGCTCATTGTCAAACGCAGTGCGGGTTTGTTGAACGTACCCACAGATGAGGCAGGCGGGTTTGAAATTGCGCGGCGTTCACGTGGTACCCCACGCATTGCCAACCGTTTACTGCGACGTGTGCGCGACTACGCCGATGTCAAAGGATCAGGCCATATCACTTTGGACATAGCCAACCGTGCGCTGGCCATGCTCGATGTCGATCCGCAAGGGCTTGACCTGATGGATCGCAAGTTGCTTGAAGCCGTCATTCATCGCTTTGATGGCGGCCCGGTAGGGCTGGACAACATCAGTGCAAGCATTGGTGAAGAACGTGAAACCATTGAAGACGTGATTGAACCTTACCTTATTCAACAAGGTTACCTGCAGCGCACTCCACGCGGGCGCATGGCCACACAGGCGGCGTACCGTCATCTGGGGGTCACGCCGCCTGTTCTGCAGGGGGGAGGGGGGTTGTTTGGGGAATTGTTGGGTGAGTAAAAATTCCAGACAAGACTGAATCTTGTTCCACGCCTGTCCGGTGACTTTTTTGAAATAATTTCTTCCATGACTTTGAACCTTTACACTTTTGTCCGTCCATTTTTATTTAGGCTGGACCCCGAAACTGCCCACGAATTGACCCTGGAGGCTTTGGCGCGCACTCAGGGGACGGCCTTGAGGTGGGTTTATGCTCAGGCGCGCGTGGATGACCCCATTGAACTGGCAGGGCTGACCTTTCCTAACCGCGTTGGCTTGGCCGCAGGGCTGGACAAAAACGCCTGTTGCATTGATGGGCTAAGGGCATTGGGCTTTGGTTTTATTGAAGTGGGTACGGTCACGCCACGGGGGCAGGCAGGCAACCCCAAGCCGCGAATGTTTCGCCTGCCAGAAGCACAGGCACTCATCAACAGGTTGGGCTTTAACAACGAGGGCTTGAGCGCATTCATTGCCAATGTACAACGCTCGGAACATTATCAGCGTCACCTGGGTGACTCACCAAGTCCACATTCCATGTTACTAGGACTCAATATTGGCAAAAACACTGATACCCCGATGGCGCGTGCAGCAGAAGATTATCTGACCTGCATGGACGCTGTCTATCCATATGCCGATTACATCACTGTCAATATTTCCAGCCCCAATACCAAAAATTTGCGCCAGTTGCAAAGTGATGATGCGCTCGATGCCCTGCTGTCTGTGCTATCCGAACGACGCGAAGTGTTGGCCCATCGTCACGGTAAATTAACACCCGTCTTTCTGAAAATTGCCCCTGACTTGTACGATATTCAAGTCGATGTGATCGCCCAAACCCTTAGGCGCTATGGCTATGACGGTGCAGGTCATGTCAATAACGCCTGGGGTGTGGTGGCCACCAACACCACCATCAGTCGTGAGGCCGTGACAGGCATGGCTCATGCGAACGAGACCGGGGGACTGTCTGGCGCACCCGTGTTGCCTATCAGCAATCAGGTCATCACTCAATTGCGCGCCGCCTTAGGCCCTGCATTTCCCATCATGGGGGTCGGTGGCATCATGTGCGCAGAAGATGCGGTGGGCAAAATTCGTGCTGGGGCAGATGTAGTGCAGATTTACACCGGGCTTATTTACCAGGGGCCCCGCTTGGTCAAGCAAGCCGCCATGATGATCAAAAAGGCCTCTAGCCCTTGATGGATAAGCGTTGGTAGCTATGATTATCATATCAAAATCACGTGAAATCCCTTCTCATGTAGCTCGGGTGCCTGATGGTAGATATCGCATATCTCTTTGACCGGCACTGGTTCAGTTCAATTACTTATAAAAGTTATTTATTTTTAACAGCTTAGTATAAATTTACACTGTGATGATGACCGAGAAAATCCAAGATTTGACCAATATTCCCTACTAAGACGTCGGCATTACAGAATGAACAGATTTATTGCAAATCGATTTTTAAATTATTAAAATCAATAACTTGTATGAATAATTGAACTGAACCAGTGCCGCATATTGTGGAGTGCCCTCTTTCTGCCGATCAGCAGGTGGTGGAGTTGGAGGATGGGTATGAAATTTCGGCTACTGTGGTGGATTCGGATGTGCTGGAAAGGTGGCTGCTTGGGTTTGGGGATGGGGTGAGTGGGGTAAACAAAATATCATTGATATAAAATTGCATACCCTATAATGTTGAAAAGTATTTTGATGGTTTAATTTAATTAAAGGAGTAATTTAATGATGAAAGTTTGTGCTTATATTATGACGAACGATACTGGGTTAGCACCAAACCCTTTTCACGATGTTTGTACTCTCGCAGTTTGCACGCCAAATCACGTTCGTGCGAACGTTAATTCTGGTGACTATATAGTGGGAATAGCTGGTGCGACGCTGTGTAAGAAATTCCGTCCGCCGGTTAATATTCACGAACCAAGAATAATCTATATAATGAAGGTCGATAAATGTATGGGTCTTAACGATTACTATAATACAAATGAATATTTTAAAAAAATACCAACCTTAAATGGATCTAGCATCGACATGTGCGGAGATAATTTCTACAAATTAATCAATGGTGAACTGTCGCACACAAATGAGACAGTCAACCATAATTGGCATGAAGTTATGGCGCAAGACTGCAAAGGTAATCGTGTATTTATTGGAAAAACGTTTTGGTACTTTGGTGCCCACGCACCCGAAATTCCATCAAAGTGCAATTGGGGCATAAAACTAGCAGCGCAATTGAAAGTTAGGCAGCGGAATATTACATATATTTTTGGCGGAACCTGTAATAATAAGTGGGATGATGTTGATTTAAATGAATTTCTGAAATTCTTATCGAATCTTAAAAATAACCATTCTCTAACTCCTGTTGAGTTTAGTGATTGTTTAGAAAACCAGCCAGTAAACGACGTTTATAGTAATTATGACATCATCCCCCACACGCCTATAGAGACTAAACGCAAAGGAGGATGTTCATGAAAATTATTTTTAGCAGAAAAGGCTTTGACAGCACTGCCGGCGGTTTCGCGAGTCCCATTTTCCCAGATGGAACACTATTCTCGATACCAATTCCAAGTACGAGTGATGATTTCAAATATTCCGATATATCATTTCGATATCAGGGTGAGCCAATTCAGTCGGTAATTAACGATATTACCAATAACAGGATTAAACACAATAATAAACTTATTGCTTGCAATTATCTTGACGGACAACAACATTGCCATCACGATCCAATGTTGATTCCAAATTCCAATCGTCTTGTTGTTGGACAAGCAGGTAATTCTGAAAGTCATTTAAGAAATCAAGGGGTAAATATTGGAGATATCTTTCTATTTTATGGATGGTTTCGACGAGTTGAGAAGTTAGAAGGACGTTGGCAATACTCTCAATATTCACCAGATATTCATCTAATTTGGAGTTGGATGGAAATCGACAAAAAATTAGATGCAGGGTCTAAAACAATTCGGAAGCAAGTCATATCGAACTATCCATATTTGCAACCACATCCACATTTTTGCGATATGCCAGAACTACCTTATTTGAAAATAAATAGTGTTTATCTATCGAGAAATAGTGAATTACTTAATTATTCAAGATATCGACAATTAACCGATTGCAAGATGTACAGTGGACGTTCTACCTGGCGACTTCCTGCTTGTTTTAACCAACCAAAAGCATTTACTTTTTTAAAAAACTTCATGCTCGATGGTGATGATGTAATTATTAACTTTAAAGGATATGGACAAGAATTTGTACTGGACTTAGATAAGGTTTTATCAGAACTTGATAAGGCTGACATTCTTGCTTATTTTGATAATTATATTTATAAAATAAGTTCTGAAACGCCAATCTAATTCACCAACAACCCCAATCATCCAAGTTTATTCATGAGCAACCTGACCGACCTCGAAGAAGTAGTCTGGTCCGAGAGCGTTAGCCGCAGGCCAGCACCAGACGATGAAACCATAGAGCGCTGGCAAAGCGACACATTTGCCAAGCACCAGGAGCATTTCCGAATTCGACCGCTATCAGCCGAACACGAATCTCTGGTAGCCGCAGCGCTCGCGGAATGGGCGGCTACAGAAACCAAGTTGCTGACCCGCCTCGCCATGAGTCAATCGCAATTTGACAGCCAATTCCCCTCACTTCGGGAAGGATTTTTGGCTGGTGATGCCAAGGCCAAAGAAGACGGTGCGGCTATGGGCAATGCTGCGCAGGGAGCGGTGCGCAACATGGACATGATCAACTGCTTTGCATCCTTTTTGCCACGTGCCATACCAGACCGGCGTATTGAATTGGCGCAGATTGGCCGCCGCATTGCAGTGGTGTATTACCTTGAGCAGATGGTCAAGGCCGACGCTTTGGGTATGCCCTACGCCGCGCAAGGCCTGGAGCGGGTCGAGGCGTTATGGCGGTTTGCCGACTCTTTGTGTGCTTGATGTCGCACTCCAGACACCTGTCATCCATTGGCTTTGACGAGCGCGCTTGGGAAAAGGCAGTACACCATCTGCCGCCCGATGATGTCCGCCAGACAAGAAACAACATGACCATAAAGACCTGACCCGCTGCCTTGCAGCACACATCGCCCAAGCCACGTTAACCGGGGCCGACTACATCGCCACATGGAATTTTGCCCATATGGTCGGTCCGCACGCCAAGTATCGGCTGGTGCAAAGTATTGAACGCTGGGGTTTCAAACCACCTTTGCTGGCAACCCCTGAAGAAATTTTGGAAGGATTGATGTTATGACCGCCACCAAACTCAGTGACAAAAATGTCGTGCCCGCCTATGTGCCAAAGGCACCGGATGCCATCATGGCCGAACTGTGGGCATTTAAGCGCCAGGCCAACGCCGATGCCCACTACGACGTGCATACGCTGCTAGAGCGCATCGTGCGCGAGACAAGTGGGAAAACGGCGGGTTCAAAACCTGAGCCGCAAGACAGGTGATATTTGCTGCAGATATAGGTACCACGCCATTGATCACCTTCTATGCCTTCAGCCAGCGCGGCACAGGAAAAGCGCACAACGAAGATGCCGTGCTGCTGGCGGGTCAAGTCTGTCAGGGCAGCGTGCGCCAAAGTGGCACAGTCGATGCAAGCCAGCCGCTCTACTTTGCCGTGGCCGACGGCGTGGCGATTAGCACACGCCCGCGCACTGCGAGCCGGCGTTTGCTGGAACTGTTACAAAAACGGACAAACACCTCACTGGCCGATACCCCATTGATACCCTTGCTACGCCAAGTGCAGCAAGATTATGTCGCTCTTGCAGCAAACTCCGAACTGCACGGCATGGCCACGACGCTGGGATGTGGTCAGTAATAAGTTCCCCATTTGGCTCGTCAGATTTGGGTGCACTGCGTCGTTACAAATCGCTTATGTGGCATGGCCACACCGCGCGATTTGCGCCTAGCATTGCCTCCCAACTCTGACGGCCAAATGGGGA
>CAIXMC010000274.1 GCA_903920405.1 uncultured beta proteobacterium | reverse complement strand
GAGGCCGGCTTGAACATCAAGGATGCCTCCATTGACCATATTCGAGAAGGTGCTCAGGCTACTTTGCGCCAATTGCTGTCTGCCCTGGAGCGCAACAAGGTCATCGCGATTGACCCCCCAGTCAACACAAAATTTGACCCTCATTTGCATCAAGCCATTACCGTCGTACCCTCTGATCAGGAAGCCAATACAGTGGTCACTGTGCTGCAAAAAGGTTTTTTGATTGCAGATCGCGTCCTCAGGCCAGCACTGGTGACCGTCAGTGCTTCAAAATAATTGTTGCCAGTGCTTGAATTCACCAGTTTCATCCACACATCACTGACATCTGAATTTCAATACTCTGCGGGGCAGATTGCCCCCACCACCTAACACCTAAGGAAAAAAATCATGGGAAAAATTATCGGTATCGATTTGGGCACCACCAACAGTTGCGTTGCCATCATGGAGGGCAATAGTCCCAAAGTGATTGAAAACGCTGAAGGTGCTCGCACCACTCCTTCTGTCATTGCGTACCAGGAAGACGGCGAAGTTTTGGTAGGTGCGTCCGCCAAGCGCCAGGCTGTGACCAATCCCAAAAACACGCTCTACGCTGTCAAGCGTCTGATTGGTCGCAAATTTACTGAAAAAGAGGTGCAAAAAGACATTGATCTGATGCCTTTCAAAATTGCGGCTGCCGACAACGGTGATGCTTGGGTTGAAGTGCGCGGCAACCGCATGGCACCGCAACAAATCAGTGCCGATGTGCTTCGCAAGATGAAGAAGACTGCCGAAGACTATTTGGGCGAAACAGTGACTGACGCGGTGATTACCGTACCCGCTTACTTCAACGATGCCCAGCGCCAAGCCACCAAAGATGCCGGTCGCATTGCAGGGCTTAATGTCAAGCGCATCATCAATGAACCAACCGCTGCTGCACTGGCGTTTGGCATGGACAAAAACGAAAAAGGTGATCGCAAAATTGCAGTGTATGACCTCGGTGGCGGTACCTTTGACATCTCCATCATTGAAATTGCAGATGTGGATGGCGAAAAGCAGTTTGAAGTTCTCTCTACCAATGGCGATACTTTCCTGGGTGGTGAAGATTTTGACCAGCGCATCATTGATTTCATCATCGCTGAATTCAAAAAAGACCAAGGCGTTGATCTCAGTAAAGACGTTCTGGCTTTGCAGCGATTGAAGGAAGCCGCTGAAAAAGCCAAAATTGAGTTGTCAAGCAGTTCCCAAACTGACATCAATCTGCCTTATGTAACGGCAGATGCCAGTGGCCCCAAGCATCTCAACATCAAGCTGACACGCTCCAAACTTGAAGCTTTGGTCGAAGAACTCGTCGATCGCACGATTGCCCCTTGCCGTATCGCCATCAAGGATGCCGGTATCAGTGTGGGTGAAATTCACGACGTGATTCTGGTGGGCGGCATGACGCGTATGCCAAAGGTGCAAGAAAAAGTCAAAGAGCTTTTTGGCCGCGAACCCCGCAAAGATGTGAATCCTGACGAAGCCGTGGCAGTCGGTGCTGCCATTCAAGGGCAAGTGTTGTCAGGTGATCGCAGCGATGTGCTTTTGCTGGACGTGACACCCTTGAGCTTGGGCATTGAAACTTTGGGTGGTGTCATGACCAAAATGATTGCCAAAAATACCACCATTCCAACCAAATTTGCCCAAACTTTCTCGACCGCAGATGACAACCAGCCTGCGGTGACCATCAAGGTGTTTCAAGGGGAACGTGATATTGCTGCTGGCAACAAAATGCTGGGTGAATTCAACCTTGAAGGTATTCCGCCATCAGCACGCGGTGTGCCACAAATTGAAGTGTCTTTTGACATTGATGCCAACGGCATACTGCATGTGGGCGCTAAGGACAAAGGCACAGGCAAGGAAAACAAAATCACCATCAAGGCCAACTCTGGGTTGTCTGAGTCAGAAATTCAGCAAATGGTCAAGGATGCCGAATTGAACTCTGCCGAAGATAAACGCAAACTTGATCTGGTTCAAACTAGAAACCAGGCAGATGCCAGCCTGCACAGTATTAAAAAGAGTTTGACAGAGTACGGTGACAAAATTGATGCGTCTGAAAAAGAAAAAATCGAGCATGCAATGAAGGCACTCGAAGCTGTTTTGAAGGGCGATGACAAGGACGCGATTGAAGAAAAGAGCGCAGCATTGATGACCGTCAGCCAAAAGCTGGGTGAAAAAATGTACGCTGACATGCAGGCCAAGCAGGCAACTGAAGGTTCGGCTGCCTCTGATGCCCAACCCTCTGCACATCACTCTGCACAATCCTCTGCACACAGCAGCACACAAGCAGGTCAAGCCCAGGGTGACGACAACGTTGTGGATGCAGAAGTCAAAGAAGTCAAAAAACACTGAACCTCATGGCCTCTGATGGGATTTTCCCAAGGCCATGAAAGTTATTTCACATGCAGTGAAGATGGCGAATCTGTTTTGACTTACCCACAGCATCCGCCGCGTTGAAGTTTCTTTAACGCGGCGTTTGTATTGAAACCAGGCACACATAGACCATGGCAAAAAGAGATTATTACGAGGTTTTGGGTGTTCCTAAAAATGCCTCGGATGAAGAAATCAAGAAATCCTATCGCAAACTGGCGATGAAACATCACCCTGACCGCAATCAGGGTGATGCGGGCAAGGTTGCTGAAGAAAAATTCAAGGAAGCCAAAGAAGCCTACGAAATGCTGTCAGACGCACAAAAGCGTGCTGCTTACGATCAGCATGGCTTTGCCGGTGTTGATCCCAACATGCGTGGTGGTCCGGGCGGCGCTGAAGCTTATGGTGGTTTTGCCGAGGCTTTTGGCGACATTTTTGGGGACATGTTCGGTCAGTCACGCGGGCGTGCAGGTGGCAGACAGGTGTATCGTGGTAGCGATTTAAGCTACGCCATGGAAGTTACCCTGGAAGAAGCAGCCAAAGGCAAAGATGCGCAAATCCGTATTCCCAGTTGGGAGGCGTGTGACATCTGCCACGGCGCGGGTGCCAAGCCCGGTACTCAAGTCAAATCGTGCGGCACTTGTGGGGGCGCAGGCACGGTGCAGATGCGTCAGGGTTTTTTCAGCGTTCAGCAAACCTGCCCTAACTGCCGTGGTTCTGGCAGACTTGTCCCAGAACCCTGCGTCAGTTGTCATGGTCAAGGCAAAATTAAAAAACAAAAAACGCTCGAAGTCAAAATTCCATCCGGCATCGACGGTGGTATGCGCATTCGCAGCGCCGGCAATGGCGAACCCGGCACCAATGGTGGCCCACCAGGTGATTTGTACATTGAAATTCGCTTGAAAAAACATGACATTTTTGAGCGGGATGGTGACGATTTGCATTGTTCAGTGCCCGTTAGCATCATCACGGCCACACTGGGTGGTGAAATTGACGTGCCTACACTGGCCGGCAAGGCCGCGATTGACATCCCTGAAGGCACCCAAACCGGCAAACAATTCAGACTGCGTGGCAAGGGCATCAAGGGCGTTCGCTCAAGTTACCCTGGCGACCTGTATTGCCATATCTTGATTGAGACCCCCATTAAATTGACCGAGCACCAGCGCAAACTTTTGCGTGAACTCGATGAGTCATTGAAACGTGGTGGCGGCAAACATTCACCCAGTGGCGACAGTTGGACGGATCGACTGAAAAGTTTTTTCAGTTAAAGATCAGCAAAGTTGCATGAACAGCGCATGGCACAAGGCTATTGTTTTGATAGCTATCAACGCTTACTGCATAAGCCTTGGAGGCATAAATCGTTCTCTATTTTTTTAGCCTAGCGCCCAGCTCACATGGGCACGCACCAACGCACTGGGATGTTTGGCGTGCTGCAATAGCGCGGCGACCACCGCAGGGTGTTGCTCCTTCGCACGAAGGGCATTGCCCAGTGCCACGGCAATATTGCGTAGCCAGCGTTCGTGGCCTATGCGGCGAATCGGACTGCCTTCTGTTTGATGCAAAAATTTTTCTTCACTCCAGCCAAAAAGGGTGACAAGCTGATCGCTTGCCAACGGGTTGCGCTCCTTAAAGTCTGGCAGTGCACTGACTTGTGCAAACTTGTTCCAGGGGCAAATCAACTGGCAGTCATCACACCCATAAATCCGATTGCCTATGAGAGGGCGCAGTTCCAGTGGAATGACACCTGTGTGTTCAATGGTCAAATAGGAAATGCAGCGCCGTGCATCAAGTCGGTAGGGTGCCACAATGGCCTGCGTGGGGCAGACGTTCATGCAAGCGCTGCAATGGCCGCAATGACTGGTGACTGGTAAACTGTGCGGCAGTACCACATCCACAAAAATTTCGCCAAGAAAAAACATCGACCCCGCTGTACGACTGACGACCAAAGTATGCTTGCCACGCCATCCCAAGCCACTTCGCTCGGCCAGTTCTGCTTCTAAAACGGGGGCAGAATCGGTAAATACGCGATAGCCCCAAGGACCCAACTCTTGTGAAATGGTGTGACAGAGTTTTTGCAAGCGACTGCGCATCACCTTGTGGTAATCACGCCCACGTGCATAAACCGAGACATAAGCTCCCAGGGGATGTTGCAACCGTTCCAATTCAACCGTCTGCCACTGTGTGGGCGTATTCGCCGGCAAATAGTCCATGCGTGCGGTAATCACGCTCACTGTGCCTGCCACCAGTTGTGCAGGACGGGCGCGCTTCATACCATGTTTCACCATATAAGCCATATTCCCATGAAAACCTTGCGCCAGCCACGCGGATAATCCAGGCTCTGCGGTGGATAAATCCACCCCTGTGATGCCCATATGTGAAAACCCCAATGCGTGCCCCCAATCCTGAATTTTGAAGACCCACGCGTCAATGTCTGATGTGGAATATGCTACTGATTTGTTCATCTGCTTATTTTAAAAAATGATGAGTTCCCAAACTGTTGATAGGGTTTTAACCGCCGTGTGGCATGATGAGCAGGCAACGCAGCAGTTTGCCGTTACATTGGCCGCACAACCTACATTGCGTCATGCCTTTATCGCATTGCAAGGTGACTTGGGGGCAGGAAAAACCACGCTGGTTCGCTATCTTCTGCACGCGCTCGGGGTGCAAGGACGTGTCAAAAGCCCAACGTATGCCGTGGTCGAACCGTATGAGTTACCCACGCTTGACATTTGGCACTTTGACTTTTACAGGTTTCATGACCCTCGCGAGTGGGAAGAGGCCGGCTTTCGTGATATTTTTGCCAATGCTGGCCTCAAATTGGTCGAATGGCCGGACAAAGCTGCGCCCTGTTTACCTCTGTCTGACTTGGTGGTGTATCTTTATGTGGTGGATGAAAATGCGCGGCAGGTCACGTTCACGGCCAACACAGATGTGGGAATGACCTTACTGCAAGCCTGTGCTGTCATATCATGAATCGACGCAATTTTCTACAACAGGGTGCTTTGGTTCTATTGCTAGGCACACAGCAACTGGCACGCGGTGCCGCGATTGTGGCGGTTCGTGTGTGGCCGTCTGACGACTATTCTCGCGTGACCATCGAATCTGACGCACCCATGACCTTTGTGCAAAATTTTGTTCCCAACCCGCCACGTTTGGCTGTCGATGTCAAAGGTATTACGCTCAATGCCGCCTTGAAAGAACTGGTGGCCAAAGTGGGGCCGACCGATCCCACCATCAACGGCATTCGGGTAGGGCAATTTGGCCCTGATGTGGTTCGATTGGTGGTGGACCTCAAACAGCCCATTGCACCTCAAGTCTTCACGTTGCCACCAGTGGCCGCATACCAGCACAGGTTGGTGTTTGACCTCTATCCCCTTCAAACGCCTGATCCATTGGCCGCCTTGATTAACGATCGCATCAAAGACAGCGTTGGCAAGCGTACATCCGCACCTACTGACCCCCTGGGCGAATTGATTGTGCAAAAAACGAAGTTTCAGTCCAACACTTTTCGTCCGAAGGTGGCCTCCATTCCTGCTTCAGATGCTATTAACTTGATAGCTAGTCGCGCTACAACCACGGGCGTTAGCGCCCAAAAAGATACTCAAAATTTACAGATTGTCAAGACCCAGGCAGCATCCGTCACAAATCGACTCATCATCATCGCCATTGATGCAGGCCATGGTGGCGAAGACCCGGGAGCTATCGGGCCAAGTGGTACGCTTGAAAAAGATGTCGTGTTGCGTCTGGCACACAGGCTGCGTGAGCGCGTCAACGCCACTACGGTGAACGGCAATGCCATGCGCGCCTACTTAACACGCGATGCCGATTATTTTGTACCGCTGCATACGCGCGTCAATAAAGCTCGCAGGGTGCAGGCTGACCTTTTTATCAGTTTGCATGCCGACGCATTTTTTACCCAGCGCCCGCAAGGTGCCAGCGTGTTTGCACTCAGCCAACGCGGTGCATCCAGCACAACAGCACGCTGGATGGCAACCCAGGAAAACAAAGCTGATGTGATCGGCGGACTGAACGTCCAAGCCAAAGATATACAAATTACACGAACCTTGCTAGACATGAGCACTACAGCGCAAATCAAGGACAGTTTGCAATTAGGCAATACCATGTTGGGAGAAATGGGCAAAGTTGGCAAGCTGCATAAACCCAAGGTAGAGCAGGCTGGATTTTTGGTGCTCAGGGCGCCAGACATTCCAAGCGTGCTTGTCGAAGCTGCTTTCATCAGTAACCCAGAGGAAGAAGCCAAACTCAACAGCGATGACTATCAGGAACAACTGACCCATGCGTTAATGCGCGGCATTGAAGGCTACTTTGCCAAAAACCCACCCTTGGCACGCGACAGATCGACGTAAGGTAAGAGATACAGAAATGTCCAACGTACCACACACGCCTTCTGATATGCAGGTCTATCGTATTTTGCCGAACACTTTGGATGTGATATCTGATCCTCCATTGCCGACTCTGCCTTCATTCATTCAAAGCCGTCAGGATGGCGTTTTTGTGAATCCTTCGTTGGTCACTTCAGACCGTAACTTCCGAACCTTTGTGGATCATCTGTTTGCGCAGGGTTGGCGGTTTTGTGGATTGGATTACCCGTTGTTTCAAAACCTGGCTTACCCAGTCGAGCCTCTGGTGAAGCAAGACGGCTTCATCCTGCTGGCCAGGAAAATCGTGGCCTTTGTGCCTGAACGCAGGGCACTGTACAAGGAGGTTCGGTTAATGGACGGCGGCGCACGCGCCGAGTACATGTTTGAACCCGTTTTTTTTGAACACCATTACCGTAATCCCATTTACGGGGATACCGATAAATATGGCGTGGTCACGATTTTGGGTTACGATGAACAAATCCGCACTCAGCCAACCCAACTTGATTTTGATGAGTTCGTGACGGACATGTGGTGCAAGGGTGTGCGCTTTGGCATGGACGTGAAAGCCGTTGAAACCGGAATCGCACTGACCAAAATGGTTCGTGCAGTGATTGCCACCCAACTCGTACCCACGCCTGGGCGTGACGCTGAGTTAAAGGAAGAATACGAAGAACTTCACCGTGACGACTCTCCCATGATCAGGGCGGGCATCGCTGATTTGCGACGTTTCAAGAACCGGTTTCCCCAAATTCTCAAAGATCAAAAGGTGGTTAGCAAAATACCTCGACAATTTGGCAAACCAGGCTACAAGGTCACCGGCGAGGTTGTCCATCCAGAGATACCCAAGGATATTGATTTTGAACGAATTTCAGGCCCAGGAACAAAGATCGAACTGATTGATGGCATTCAGTTCATTGTGGCTGTTGCCGATGGTTTTCTGGCTATCGATGTGCAATCGAACCTGATATCTGTCACCCTCAAAATTGAGAACAGCGAAGGCATTAGCACCAAAACAACCGGCGACCTTTCGTTGACCGTTGAAGAGTTTATTGAGCACGGAGAAGTTCAGGAAGGTCGGCTGGTAGAAGGAAAGAACATGAAGTTCACGTCAGCGGTCTATGGATCGTTGATCTCGTACGGTGGACGCATTGTGATGGAAGATAGCTTGGTGGGTGGCAGCGCCAGGAGCTATGGCGGCAGCATCGTCATACGGAGACGGGCCTCCAACGCCGCCATTGAATCAAAAAACGGAAGCGTTGAAGTCAAGTATGCCGAGAACTGCATGATTTTCGGCCAAACGGTCACCATTGGTCATGCCATCAACTGTGACATTGTGGCAAAAGAGTTGTACATGGATTGGTCTCAGGGATGCTCCATCGCTGCAAGGTCAGCCATCATTCGCATGTCAGATGTTCGCAAAGACGATGCCACCATGGTGTCGATGGCCGTTCCTGACCCTGAGGAGTTCAACCGCCGAAACGCAAAATTGAAGGAAGCTGTAACGGAAGTTCAGGGGCTGATGGATGCAACACTTGCGGCCATGAACAAGGTCAAGTCAGATCAGGATTTTTCCAGGTTTCTGGCCATTAAAGAGATGGTTCAATCAAAAAAACTCGAATTGACTTCTGCGCAGGAACAGAATTTGCGTCAGATGCAAAAACGGCATCAACCGTCGATCAAACTGATGGAAAAACTCATGGCCGAAAAAGACGAACTGCATGTATCTCTGGTTGCCAAGCGCAAAAAACATGAAAATTTCATAAGTGCGCACAACGCCCTGTCTGAAGGCATGGTATGTAAAATTGCCAAGATCGTCGGCAGCACCGTGGTGCAACAAATCCACACACAAAACGGTGAGGCCCATTTTGAAGGCGTAGCAGGTAAGGAATTGCACAATCTCCTGCGTACTCGAGTTAATGCACGCTGGTGCATTTACTCTGATGATCATGGCAGCCTGGAATGGAAATACAGCACTTGATGTTGATCATATCCCAAGCCGCTTCTACAACTATCAAATTAGTAGCTGACTATGCTTATTGGACGGGCGTTACAGCCACTTTTCATCATTAATTTTAGTGGGAAATTCACATGAGCATTTACACCCGACTGACCGAACTTGGCATCGTATTGCCACCGGTGAGCGTTCCTGTAGCTGCCTATGTGCCGTTTGTGCAAAGTGGCAAACTGGTGTTTTTAAGCGGCCATATTGCTCGAAAAGAGGGAAAACCCTGGACAGGGCAGTTGGGTAAAAATATTAATACACATGAAGGGCAGGCGGCAGCTCGTTCTATCGCCATTGACCTTTTGGGAACTTTGAACACCGCAGTGGGAGACTTGAATCGTGTCAGGCGCATTGTCAAGCTGATGTCGCTGGTGAACTCCACGGCTGATTTTGTTGAGCAACATTTGGTCACCAACGGTGCAAGCGAGCTAATGCTTCAAGTCTTTGGCGCAGACAAAGGTACCCACGCCCGCAGCGCTTTTGGCGTGGCGCAAATCCCTTTGGGTGCGTGTGTTGAAATTGAAATGATTGCCGAAGTCGCTTGACCCATTTTCCATTCCATTCCATTCCATTCCATGACCTCATCCTCCAACACTTGTGCCACTGTCGCTGGCATTCGCAAAACCTTTCTCGACTTCTTCGCCTCCAAAGGCCATACGGTGGTGCAAAGTAGCCCGCTGGTGCCCGGTAATGACCCCACGCTGATGTTCACCAACTCCGGCATGGTGCAGTTCAAGGATGTGTTTTTGGGTACAGACCAGCGCAGCTATGTTCGTGCAGCGTCCGTACAAGCCTGTTTGCGCGCAGGAGGCAAACACAATGACCTCGAAAACGTGGGCTACACCGCACGTCACCACACGTTTTTCGAGATGCTGGGCAACTGGAGCTTTGGCGATTATTTCAAGCGAGAAGCCCTGCAATGGGCGTGGGAACTGCTCACACAGGTCTATCAATTGCCAGCAGACAAGCTATGGGCTACGGTTTATATTGATGACGACGAGGCCTACGCCATCTGGACCCAAACCATCGGCCTGCCCCATGAGCGTGTGGTTCGCATTGGTGACAACAAAGGCGCAAAGTATGCCTCTGACAATTTCTGGATGATGGCCGACACCGGCCCTTGTGGCCCGTGCAGTGAAATTTTTTTCGACCACGGCCCAGATGTTCTCGGTGGCCCGCCGGGCAGCCCTGATCAAGACGGCGACCGCTACATTGAAATCTGGAACAACGTGTTCATGCAGTTTGACATGCAAAGCGATGGAACGCTTCAACCTTTACCTGCGCCTTGCGTCGATACGGGTTTGGGGCTGGAACGCCTGGCTGCCATTTTGCAAAACGTTCATAGCAACTACGAAATTGACTTGTTTGATGTGCTGATCAAGGCTGCTGCACGTGAAACCCATTGCACAGATTTACATCACAACTCGCTCAAAGTCATTGCCGACCATATTCGCGCCACAGCTTTTTTGGTGAGTGACGGTGTCTTGCCTGCTAACGAAGGGCGTGGTTATGTGCAGCGTCGCATTGTTCGCCGCGCCATTCGCCACGGCTACAAATTAGGTCAAAAAACACCTTTTTTTCATAAGTTGGTGCCTGATCTTGTGGCGCTAATGGGGTCCACTTACCCCTCGTTGGCAGCACAGGCTGATCGCATCATGGACGTTTTGAGGGTCGAAGAAGAGCGGTTTTTTGAGACGCTTGACACAGGTCTTCAGATTTTGGATGAAGCTCTTGCCGGGGAGGTGAAGGTGCTGCCCGGCGATGTTGCCTTCAAACTGCATGACACTTACGGCTTTCCGCTCGACTTGTCAGCAGATGTGTGCCGTGAGCGGGGTCTGACGGTTGATGAAGCGGGTTTTGCCGTCGCCATGGAACAACAAAAATCAAAAGCGCGTGCAGCAGGCAAGTTCAAAATGGACAAGACACTGGACTACAGCGGCCCGGGCAGCCAATTTGTGGGCTACGAGCAATTGACAGTAACTACAGAAATAATAGCACTCTACGCAGATGGCATCAGCGTTAGCACTCTAACTCTAAAGGAGGGTCAACAAGGCGTGGTCATTTTGGCTACCACACCGTTTTATGGCGAAAGCGGAGGGCAGGTGGGCGATGCAGGTGCCATTTTTTCTGACTTGGCACTGTTCGACGTAACCGACACCCAAAAAGTCAAGGCCGATGTGTGGGCGCACCACGGCGTGCTCAAGTCGGGTGTACTGAAGATGGGCGATAGTGTGACCGCCCATGTGAATGCAACGCAGCGTGGTGCGACCGAGCGCAACCATTCGGCCACCCACCTGATGCACCGCGCACTGCGTGACGTATTGGGCAGCCATGTGCAGCAAAAAGGCAGCCTGGTCAATGAAAGTCGCACCCGCTTTGACTTTACCCACAACGCGCCCATCACCGATGCAGAAATAATTGAGATGGAAGCCTGTGTCAATGCCGAAATTTTGGCCAACACCGTCACAAACGCATGCGTCATGGACATGGAATCTGCGCAAAAAACAGGTGCCATGATGCTGTTTGGCGAAAAATACGGTGAGCATGTGCGCGTCCTTGACATTGGCCAAAGCCGCGAACTCTGCGGCGGCACCCATGTGAAACGAACGGGCGACATCGGCCTGTTCAAAGTGGTCGCCCAAAGCGGCGTGGCTTCAGGCGTTCGGCGCATTGAGGCTGTGACGGGTGTTTATGCCCTGAACTATCTGCAACATCTTGAAAGCACAATCAGCCAAGCAGCAAATATTCTGAAAACGCCAGTCACAGCGCTTGTCGAACGGATAGTGTCGATGCAGGAACGCATCAAAGTCCTTGAAAAAGAAGTATCCACCCTCAAAGCCAGGCACAGCAGTTCGCAAAGCGATGATTTATTGAATCAAGTGCAAGACATTCAGGGTGTCAAACTGCTCGTTGCCCAAATGGAAAATGCCGATATTCCAACACTTCGCGACACCGTTGCGCGGTTCAAAGACCAGCTTAAAACCGCCATCATTGTGCTAGGTGTCATCAAGGGTGACAAAGTGCAATTGGCAGTGGGCGTCACCCCCAACACCACAGCCAAAATCAGCGCAGGCGAACTGGTGAATTTTGTGGCAGCACAAGTGGGCGGCAAAGGCGGCGGCAAGCCTGACATGGCCATGGCGGGGGGAACGGACCCTGGCAAGCTCAAGGCGGCATTAGGTAGCGTGGCGGGGTGGGTGCTGCACAGGCTTTAACCTAAAGCCGATATTTTTATTGATCAGATGGGAAGTGGGAAATGGGAAATGGGAAGTGGGAAGTGGGAAGTGGGAAGTGGGAAATGGGAAATGGGAAATGGGAAATGGGAAATGGGAAGTGGGAAGTGGGAAGTGGGAAGTGGGAAGTGGGAAGTGGGAAGTGGGAAGTGGGAAGTGGGAAGTGGGAAGTGGGAAGTGGGAAGTGG
>CAIXMC010000273.1 GCA_903920405.1 uncultured beta proteobacterium | reverse complement strand
GGATGCAATGCTAGGCGCAAATCGCGCGGTGTGGCCACGCCACATGAGCGATTTGTAACGACGCAGTGCGCCCAAATCTGACGAGCCAAATGGGGAACTTATTACTGACCACATCCTTAATGTCCTGCGGCAACCGTCGTCAGGGCGGTCAGGGTCTCGTCCATCTGCGGAATCTGCAAGTAACGCATTTGCACTTGCACCTGTTGCAGCACATCGAGAGCGATTTGGGTTTTGCGTGATCGCGAATCAAAATATTTCCTTAACGATACCTCGGCGGATTTCAAATCAGCCTGTGCTGATGTGATTTGCCGTGACAACACGCCCAAACGTGCATTGAGCAGTTGGAGCTTGAAATTTTCACGCAGAAAAAACGATTGACTGGGCGACAACAGCGCAGCCTCTGGTGCATCGATCTGACTCACCCGCACCAGTGAGCGAGCCTGGGCGGCGAGCATGGATACCATGCGCTGCCACCAGGCCACTTCGGATGCTGCCCCTGAATGAGTGGCAGGGGCACTTGCATGCGTTTGTTTTGCCGTCGCCACAGCGTTGGCCAGCACAAGTTCGTCAGACAAACGTACCAGTTCATCCAGTTTGACAAGCAATGAGGGGGTGTCGCTGAAGGTCGTTGATTTGATACGTTCAGTGTCACGTGCCATCGCACGTTCCAGCATCGCCAGCCTGGGTTGTGCGGATCGCTTCAATCGCTGCGCTGCACTTTGAAGTGCTGACAACAAAGGTTCAATGCTACCCGTCAGTTGTGCCTGTTGCTGCGCCAATCGCAAAGCTGACTCAATATCGACAACCAGGTTTTCATCGGCCGAGCGTGACAAATTTTGCATCAGTTCCTCTAACTGGGCACGCTGCAAAGTCACCTCGCTCAAGCGCGACTCAAACACAGCAGAACGACCACTGGCCTCCTGCGCTAGGGCAAGTGCCTGTTTGGCCATCACACGCGCTTCAATCGACTGGTTTTGTACCTCGGCACTCTGACGTGCCAGGTGCTCTTGCAGGGCAGACACCTTTTGCCACAGCACCAAGCTGGTGATCAAAGCCAGGATGGCAACAAGGGCAATCAGCCAGGTCATGAGCGTGCGGCGCAAAGATACAAGGACATTAACCCCACCGGCGCTATTACCAGAACCAGAGGGCTGGGGGGATGTATCGGTGTCAAGGGCAAGGGCGAGGGTCATGACAAACATTCTACCGAAGTCAATACAGCAGACAAACAAGCAGCACATGACGTAACCCTGCCAAAACCCAGCGATCGTGCTGCGCTGGCAATGCGTGGGTGGGTCACCACAGCTTGTGCCTGTGTCCAATCTTGTTGCGAAAGAAGGGTTTGCAAATTCCCAACAGCCTCGACACTGCCTAACAGCCACACCGAACCATCGGATGCAGCTTGGCGTGCTTGTTCACATTGCGACATGGACCACTGGGGAAGCAGGCGCACATAGGCAGCCACACACTGCACCTGCCCCCCTAGCGCCTGGACTTGTTGCGCCAGCCAATCCCGCCCTTGACTCAGTAAAGCACCGCTGTCGGGTGACCGTTTTGTGCCGCGAACAATCAGCACACGATCGCCTCTGTGTAAGGTGTGATGCACCTGTTGCCACAAGGCTTCAGAATCAAACTGCTGAAGAGCCAGTTCAGGCGCATCGATCTGCTGCGCCAAAATGCCTTGCGCCAACACGGCCGAGCGGGTGCCAGGGCCTGTGACCCATACTCTTGTTTTAATAGCATACTGTGCTTGTAGATAGGGCGTTGCAGCCGGTTTTGATGCAAAAAAATAATGCACGGCAGAAGCGCTGACAAACATCACAGCGTGGTAGGTTGGCCACTCTTGCCAGGCCTGTGTCAGTGCTCTGGTGTCAGGCAATGCTGTCATATCAATCAGGGGTAAAAGCAATACCTGATATCCGTTTTCCATCATCGCCTTCGCCCACACTGTCGCTTGCGGTTGCACGCGGGTGACCACAACACGCATGTTCAATTTCCCCTACAAGACAGGGTCATCAGGAACATTAGGCATATCAGGCAGGATGCCTCCTTCTGCCAACACCCTCAATCGCAGTAAGTGGGCAGTGGAATGTCCCAAGGCTTCGGCGCTGGCTTGGGCTGTGACGGTTGCCGACTGTTGCACCCGAACCAAATCCACAAGCCCTTCGGGGTCACCCCATACGGCATCCAGCGTTAAAACATCTTGTTGGAATGTGGAAAATGTGGCAAATGCCGCCAGTGGTGCGGAGCAACCCGCCCCCAAGGCACGGATGAGCGCGCGTTCAGCCGCCACAGCCAACCAAGTGGCGTGGTGCGCCAAGGGTATCAGTGCATCCATCACATCGGTGCGGTCGCATCGAACCTCAATGCCCAATGCCCCTTGCGCGGCGGCCGGCAACATGCGTTGTGGCTCAAACACCTCACGAATGCGCGCTTGCAGCCCCAGTCGATTCAAACCAACGGCTGCCAGCACAATGCCATCAAACACACCTTCGTCGAGCTTGCGTAGCCTTGTGTCAACATTGCCGCGCAAAGGCTCAATTTGCAAATCGGGACGAAGCGCTCGCAGCATGACCATTCGACGCAGGCTCGATGTGCCAACCACAGCACCGCTGGGCAAGTCGTTCAGCGTAGCGTAGCGTGGTGACACCCAGGCATCAAGCGGGTCATCTCGCTGCATCACACAGGCCAGCGTCATACCACGGGGCAAAGTCATGGGAACATCTTTAAGAGAATGCACTGCCAAATCAGCGTGCCCCTCTTGCAAAGCCATTTCAAGTTCCTTGACAAACAGGCTTTTACCGCCCACCTGACTTAAAGGTCTGTCTTGAATTTGGTCGCCTTGTGTGGTCATGCCCAGCAGGCTGACCTGATGCCCCTGCTCACAAAGCAGGGTTTGGACATATTGCGCTTGCCACCATGCCAGGCGGCTTTCACGGGTTGCAATAATGAGTCGCTTCATGACAGGTTGATGTGTCAGGTCATCTATTTCAGCAGTCCAGGAATGACGCTATGATTTTTACGGTCTTTCACGTTCACCCTCCGTTGCATAAAACCTGATCCGATTGCCCCCATCGCTCTTGGCCTGGTACATGGCAGTATCAGCCCCGTTGAGAATAGCTTCACGGGATATATCACCGTTGATAAAAACAAACACACCTATGCTGACGGTGCAACGGTGTTCAGTCAAGGTGTCTGGGGCATTGTCACGGCTGACTGTCAAAAGGTAAGGTTCGGCCAAGCTCTGAATAATTTTCTCGGCAACGGTGGCCGCCTGCGTTGTGGATTCAGCCTTGTCGGTGCTTAACTCACTCAGCATCACCACAAACTCATCGCCCCCAAACCGTGCCACGGTGTCTGCTTCACGCACACAAAGGGTCAGTCGGCGTGCCACTTCAATCAGCATCAAATCGCCTATCAGGTGCCCATGCATGTCATTGATCGGTTTGAAATTGTCCAAATCAACCATCATCAAGGCACAAAAGCAGCCACTGCGATGACTGATGGCCATGATTTGGGTCATGCGGTCGTTCAACAGACTGCGATTGGGCAGTTGGGTCAGTACATCATGAAACGCCAGTTGATGCACCTGTTGTTCCAGAAGATAACGTTCGGTTACGTCATGGATGATGGAAAACAGCATGGCGCGATCGGCCAATTCAATGGGTGTGGAATAGACCTCTACATAGCGAACATCGCCCGACGCCAGTTTGTGGGTATGCACCAGGTCACGATGACCCCCTCGATGGGCCTGTTTCAAGTGGGCAACCATCTGCTCGGGGACGGGTATGTTGATATGACACAGGTACATGGCCATCAGTTGTTCTCTGGGGTAGCCGTAAAAAGCGACTGCAGAACGGTTGGCATCGATGAGTTGCCCAAAAATGGGTTCAATCAGCAACATGACTGAAGAGTTGCTATCAAAAAAATCGTGAAAAAACCTTTCACTTTGCTTAAGCGCCTGTTCAGCTTGCTTGCGTTGGGTGATATCGACACCCACAAATGCGATTTGGATGCCCGTATCAAGAAAGATAGGCGTGGTGTTGACCATCAGATACAGTGGTTTGCCGTTGGGCAAAGAATGGAAAGTCTCAAACTGGGTACCCTCACCGCAAATCGACTGCTGCAAAGCATGAATCAATTGAGCTTGATTGTGTTTGTCCGTCCACAACCGGTGGTTAGGAAAATACTGCCCAATCACCGCTTTGAGCGGAGTCTCCATCAAACTCAAGGCGGCACGATTGACCTCCATCAGTCTGAACTGTTTGTCAAGAATGCACCCCAAAAAGACGGACTGGTCAAACAGCGCGCGAAACAAGGCTTGTGCGTGTTTGCGTTCGGTGATGTCGCTGATGGCCAGCCGAAACTCCGATTTGTCCATCTGTCCAAGTACAGATGTCAGTGTCAGGTGGGCCCAGATCAGGCTGCCATCTGATTTCAGCATTCTCAAGTCGAATGACTGAATCTCGTGGTGTTCCAGAATCCGCTTGCGGTGCAGGTGGAAAACGCCATGATCCTGCTTAAGAATAAAGCGGGTGAAGGGCAGCGAGGGCAACACGCTGCGCTTGACACCCAGCAAAGTGGCCGCAGTCAGGTTGGCTTCCAACAGTGTGCCTAGGGCATTGATCGTGACATACCCCACCGGTGCAAAATCAAACAAATCAGAGTAATGCTCTTGTAAATCAGACAGTTCTGCCTGTGTGCGACGCAGCTCGTCGTTTTGCATCTCCAGTTCAATTTGATGCACCTGCAAATCGTGCAACAGTTCATGCGTGGCGCTGGGTGAGAGGGTTTCAACACCGTCAGTCAAAGCTACAGCTTCTTTCAGGCGATCTTCAGCACGCTGACGCATGGTTTGCATCACCTCAGCCAAAAGCTGAGGGGAGGGGGAGACATTTGTGTGTGTCATTGAAATCCCAGACTTAGGCCAGTTTTACATTGGCCGCTCAAGGGTGGCCACCCCATACGTCTGCCCCAGCTCATTGCACAAGGGGGTGGCGGTCACCGATACCGCCAGCACCCTGCCATCTTTGGCAAGCCGGCTGGTCTGTTGGGGTTCCAGCGATCTCGCCTGACTGATGTGACGCACTGCATCCAAAGCACTGTCGGCCATATCCTTTGGAATGCGCTGGCGAACATTCATTTGCAGTGCCTCGGCTTCAGTCCAGCCATACAGACGAACAGCACCAGGATTCCAGGCCAAAATACGGCCGTTCAAATCATGCACGGTCATGGCATCGATGGCATCACGCGGCAACATGGCCAGACGCAGCATTTCCTCAGCATGTTCTAGCGCGTCCTGCGTGTGTTTGACTTCGGTAATATCGATAAACGTCACCACTGCCCCTTCAATCACGTTGTCGAGTGTGCGGTAAGGCAGGATGCGAAGAACATACCATTTGCCGTCAAGAGTCTGAACCTCGACTTCTTTAGACACCAAGGTGTCAAGCACCAACTGCACATCCGTGATGAGGCTGTCGTAGGCCTGAAGGTTGGACACAATGTGCCCTACGGGACGGCCAACGTCACTGGAAATCAGGTTGATGATGCGGGTGGCCGCCGGAGTGAACCGCAAAATACGCAAGGAATGATCGACAAACACCGTGGCAACGCCCGTGCCTGCAAGCAGGTTGTTCATGTCGTTGTTGGCACGTGAGAGGTCTGTCACCTTGGTTTGCAGTTCGGTGTTGACGGTGGACAACTCTTCATTGATCGACTGCAACTCTTCTTTGGATGTTTCAAGTTCTTCATTGGTGGATTGCAGTTCTTCATTGACAGACTGCATTTCTTCGTTGGACGATTTGAGTTCTTCGTTGGAACTTTGCAGTTCTTCGTGGGTAGCCAGAAGGTATTCATCTTTGGCACGCAGTTCTTGCTTTAAGGCTGCGATGCGTGGATCGGTGTCGGTGACCAGATCACTGTTGTCTGTCAGTGTGTCTAACAAGAGACCAGGCACACCAGGAGCATCTTGCAGCGTGACCAGATAGAGCGGTAATTCGGGCGACGTTATCAAACTGTTCAAGACAGGACAAATGGTGATATTGACCAATGCGTAATGGTCATTGGTTCTAACGCGCAGGCCGTTGGCATGAATCGTCTCACTACTGCTCACGGCCTGGAAGAGACAGGTGGTCAGCTCGTGGCGAAGACCTTCTCTGGCCATTTGCAAAATGTTGCTGACGCCGGCTTCACCGGGCGAAGGTTCAAGGTAGCGACCACTGCGACCATGCAGGTAATGAATGTCGCCATGACTGTTGACTACCGCTGCAACCGGTGCAAACTGATCCAACAGGATTTGTTCGGTGATATCGCGCATCAACCCCTTCGAGGATTTTTCTACCTTTCGAGCGATCGCTGGCATACCGGAATCTTTGGATATAAAGGGTGTCAAAAAGCGGCCAAGGGTCGATCGCTGCATACCCGGAAAATCATCCTGGCGTCGGTATATTTTGGCTTTGCGATCTTGCACGATAAACAGATTCGTTAAATCACCCACGGTCTCGGAAGTGCCCAAAAACAACCATGAACGAGGTTGTAGAGCGTAATGGAACAAAGACACCAGTCTCCTTTGCATGTCTGCGCCCAGATAAATCAGCAGATTGCGACAGCAGACCAGATCAAGTTTTGAAAATGGCGGGTCTTTGATGACATCCTGCTCTGAAAAAACCAGCATATCGCGAATGCTTTTGTGAATATGGTAGGACGACGAATCAGCCTCCAAGCTGAAAAATCGCGCCAATCGCTCAGGCGTCAGGTCTGCTGCAATGCTGGCGGGGTACAGTCCGTTGCGTGCTAAGGCAATTGAGCGGCTGTCAATGTCTGTGGCAAAGACCTGCACCTTGAAATTTTGTTTGATGGCTTCCAGATGCTCTTGAAGCAATATGGCGATGGAGTAAGCCTCTTCCCCCGTGGAGCACCCCGCACACCACACACGCACTGTGCTACCTCGAGGCTTTTTTTCAAAAAGAAGGGGGATGACCTGCTTTTCCAGCACGGTAAATGCCTCTGCATCACGAAAATAGTTGGTGACACCAATCAGAAAATCAGAGAACAGTGCCTGGATTTCCTGGGGAATTTGATGCAAATACTTGACGTAATCTTCCAGTGACTTGATTTGATGCAAGGCCATGCGCCGTTCAATTCGGCGGTAAATGGTGCTGGGTTTGTATTGTGAAAAATCATGTCCGGTGTGTGTGCGCAGCAAGATGAAGATTTTTTTGAGTGCATTGTCACTGTCAGGCGAGGCCGTGGCAACAGAATGCGGTGCATTGGAAAAGGCATGTCCCACATAAGCGATGAGTTGTGAGGGCATTTCAGCAGGTGCGAGTTCAAAGTCCACCAAACCGGTTGCAAGGGCGCTGCGCGGCATGCCGTCAAACTCGCAGGAGGAAGAGCTTTGTACCATCACCATGCCGCCTTCGCCCTTGATGGCACGAACCCCCAGACTACCGTCGCTGCCTGTGCCAGAGAGCACAATGGCAATGGCACGCTCTCGCTGATCCATGGCCAAAGATCGAAACAAAAAGTCAATGGGCATGCGCTGGCCACGCGGAAGGGTATGTTCCAGCAGTTGCAGTGTGCCGTTCAAAAAAGCCATGTCGTAATTGGGGGGGATGATGTAGGCGCAGTTGGGTTGCACCACCATGCCATCTTCCACCTCAAACACCTTCATGCGGGTGGTGCGCTGAATTAATTCTCTGAGCAGACTTTTGTGGTCAGGTGCTAAGTGTTGCACCAAAACAAAAGCCATGCCAGGATCAACATCGGCAGGCATGCCAGAGAAAAAAGCCTCAAACGCCGCCAGGCCGCCCGCTGAAGCGCCAATGCCAACGATGGGAAAACTGGGGATAGCATCAGCAGTGGCTAAAAAGGGCTGTGCTGCTGCTTTGATTTTTCGATGAGCTGCCATGGTAGTTCTCAATAGTGATTCACATGGTTGCCAGTGTAGCCTTGAAAACCTGAGCATCAAAAATCATAGCATCATTCCTGAGAGGCGCGAGTATCTTGCCCTCTGTAGAAGCGGCTTCTACAGGGGGCGTTTCAAAGTGATGTGGTGCAATACAAAAACCAAATCCCCCCTAACCCCCCTTTGAACTCACGGTTCGCTGATTTCAAAAGC
>CAIXMC010000272.1 GCA_903920405.1 uncultured beta proteobacterium | reverse complement strand
GGCTCAAGTGATGGAAGAACTGATGGCCATGGCCAGAAAGTTTCAGGAAGCTGCCCATCGGGGTGAATCGCTGGGTCTGACGGAAGATGAAGTCAGGTTTTATGATGCACTGACCCACAATGAATCGGCAGTGCGTGAATTAAGCGATGAAACCCTGAAGAAAATAGCCCATGAACTCACAGAAAGCTTGCGGCACAACCTGAGTGTCGATTGGTCAGAGCGCGAGAGTGTGAGAGCCAAACTGCGGTTGATGGTCAAGCATATTTTGCGCAAATACAAGTACCCGCCGGATAGGCAGGATGAGGCTGTGGAACTGGTGCTGGAACAAGCGAAAGTCATGGGGGAAAGTTGGGGGTGAAATGACGACACTAAGGATGTTGTCAGTCATAAGTTCCCCATTTGGCTCGTCAGATTTGGGCGCACTGCGTCGTTACAAATCGCTTATGTGGCATGGCCACACCGCGCGATTTGCGCCTAGCATTGCATCCCAACTCTGACGGCCAAATGGGGGAACTTATTACTGACCACATCCTAAGTGGGAAGCCTGCTTACGCCAGGGTAGCGATGCGCACCGGTTCAATCAGCAACGCAACGGCAATGCGTCTGCCCTCTTGAACCAAAATGTTGTAGGTGCGACAAGCCGCCGGGGTGTCCATGCACTCTAGGCCGATGTGGCGTTCCATCAAGGGTTGTGTCAGGGCAGGCGGTGCAAAACGCATACGCTGTCCACTGCCAAAGATGACCAGTTCGCATTCCAGGGCTGCCCATTGTTCAAAATGGGAGCGGCTCAAATCTTCAAAACAGACGCAGTTCCATAGCATACGACGACCATCGGACACAACCACCACACTGCTGCTGAATTTGTCAGACCCCACCTGTACCCAACCCGGGCCGTGGGCTGTGATGGATTGAGCAGTCATACTGTCGGGGTGAATTTTCATGAGGTGTGTACAGTGATCATTCGTGTGCTGATGGCGCAGAATATGACATCAGCCGATCGGTGTAAGCAATGGCCATCGCCGAGAGCAAAAAGGTGATGTGAATGGCCGTTTGAGCAATCAGCACCTTGTCTTCGTAATTGGCGGCATTGATAAATGTTTTAAGCAGATGAATGGAGCTGATGCCAATGATGGCTGTGGCCAGTTTGACCTTGAGCACAGAGGCATTGACGTGACTGAGCCACTCGGGCTGGTCAGGGTGGCCGTCTAGGTCCATGCGACTGACAAAGGTTTCATAGCCACCCACAATGACCATGATCAGCAGGTTGGAGATCATGACCACGTCGATCAGCGCCAGCACTACCAGCATGATGATGGTTTCATTCAGAGCAGGTACGATGCTGTTGGCTTTGTAGCCAATGCTGGTGACTAGGGCCTGTAGCGCTGTCTGGTTGCCAAAGGCAGCTTCCAGCAAATGCACCAGTTCTACCCAGAAATGAAAAACATAAACACACTGAGCGGCAATCAAGCCAATGTAGAGCGGAAGCTGTAGCCAGCGACTGGCAAAAATAAACCTGGGAATGGGGCGCATGGCAATGCGTTGATGTGGAGTGTTATGAGACATATCAATAATTTAAGTTACTTGAGAGACATGATCCACTTGAGCAGCGTTTGGGATTCGGCGGGACTGACCTGGGGGTTGGCGGGCATGGGAACTGCGCCCCATGCGCCTGCGCCGCCCTGCGTGATTTTGTTGCCGAGCTTGGCATTGACGTTTTGCCCGGCATATTTGTTGGCGATGGTTTTGAAAGAAGGCCCCACTACTTTTTTGTCAACAGCGTGGCAAGCCATACAATTTTTCTGCTGCGCCAAGGCCAAATCGGCCAGTGCGGGTGCGGCACACGATGTAGCAATGATAAAAGTCAGAAAAATGCGACGCATGGCAGTGTCCTTGTATGATGTGATGATTTCGTTCAACGCCATTTTAGGGTGAGTGGATGACGGTTGTGTTTTAACATTCAGGAAGTAGCCATGTATTTAATGGGGTTGGGTTTGGTGTTATTGGTCATGAAATGGTTGGAGTTAGGGCCTGTCGCCCTTTGGTCATGGTGGCTGGTGTTGTTGCCTTTTGTGCTGGCCGTGGTGTGGTGGCAGTGGGCAGATTACACTGGTTACACCAAACGCAAAGCTATGGAACATGAAAGTAAAAAATGTGAAGAGCGTCGTGCACGAATCAAGGACAATTTAAGCAGCATCAATCGCAGCAGGCGTTAATCACGACAAGCGTTTACCGTAAGAAGGCAATTCAATGAAAATTTTGTTGGTCGATGATGCCCGGTCCGTGGTGATGGTGATGACCTCGCGGCTGGCCAGTTATGGCTACGACGTTGTCTCTGCCGCCAATGGGCAAGTCGGCGTTGAGATGTTTGCCAAAGAAGCGCCCGACCTGGTTTTGATGGATGTTGAAATGCCCGTCATGAATGGTTTTGAAGCAGCCAACCGTATCCGTGCGATTGAAGCGACACAGCAGTGGGCGTGGACACCCATCCTCTTTTTGACATCATCTGACACGGCTGAAAACCTGGTCACAGCCATTGAGGCTGGCGGTGATGACTTTATGTCCAAGTATGTGCCAGAGCCTGTGCTGAATGCCAAGATGAAGGCTATGAGCCGCATTGCGTCGCTGCGGCAAAGTTTGACACGTGCCAATCAAAAATTGCAGAATTTAGCAAGTTTTGATGGTCTGACGGGATTGTGCAATCGCCGAAGTATGGATATACGTGCTGACAACCTGTGGACGCAAGCCGCGACAGGACACCGTTCCTTTGGCGTTTTGATGCTTGACATTGATAACTTCAAAAATTACAACGACCGTTATGGTCACCAATCGGGTGATGATTGCCTGCGTCACGTGGCATTGGCAATAGATAAAGTGGTTCGTCAGTTCAATACTACCCAAGAGCAAACCACCGATGCCTTCGTAGCGCGTTATGGCGGTGAGGAATTTGCGGTGATGGCGCCCCATGTTTCTGAGTCATCGCTGACTGCACTGGCGCAGTCCATTGTGCAAGAGGTTCGTGCATTGGCCATTGAACATGAGAAAAACGATGATTGGCGCCAGGTCACCATTTCGGTGGGGGGTGACTGGATGGAAAAAGCATCTGGTGCATTGGTTGCCATGTTTCGTCAGGCGGATGCACGGCTCTACCAAGCCAAACAACAGGGGCGCAACTGCGCCGTCACGTTAGCATGAAGTTCTACCTTTCTATTCTTGACACTCTTTTCATCCATTTGCGAACTGCAGTGCTTACGGGAATGGTGCTGCTGCTCACCACAGTCAGCCCGGCGCAAACGGCTGTGCGCTTGTTTCCGGCCAACGCGCTGCGCGGTGTGCTGGAGGTGACCGAACCCCCCATGGTGCTGATCAACGGCGAGCCGGCCAGGCTATCGCCGGGCGCGCGCATCAAAGGCGTGAACAATTTGATTGTGCTCTCAGGCACTTTGGTAGGGCAGCGTCTTTTGGTCAATTTTGTTCGCGACGGTCAGGGCATGCTGCATGATGTTTGGATTTTGAACGAGCAAGAGCTACAACGCAACGACGTGGGGACTGTTACCAATATCACTTTTGAGTCGGAAGCCGACCAGCCTAAAACCGATGACGGCAAAACGCAGTTTGACCCCTTGCCCACGTCTATTCCGCGCTGATGTTTCGGCATAAAAATAGATAAGAAAAATGCCTCTAGCGCTTATCCATCAAGCGTTGATAGCTACTATTACAATAGCATTTCACCATGAGTAAAAAAGTATTCATTAAAACGTATGGCTGCCAGATGAACGAGTACGACTCCGACAAAATTCGAGATGTGCTGTGTGCAGATAACGCTTACCAACTGACTGACGATGTTGAAGAGGCCGATCTGATTGTGTTCAATACCTGCTCGGTTCGTGAAAAGGCGCAAGAAAAAGTGTTTTCTGACTTGGGTCGCGTCAGACACTTGACAAGCGCATTGGTTGCAGTGGGCGGCTGTGTGGCCAGCCAGCAAGGGGCTGCCATCATCTTGCGTATGCCTTTTGTTGATGTGGTGTTTGGACCGCAAACCCTGCACCGGCTGCCACAGATGCTCCTCGATCGTGTTCGGCTCAAACGGTCACAGGTTGATATCAGCTTTCCAGAGATTGAAAAGTTTGACCACCTGCCACCTGCACACGCCAAGGGAGCCAGCGCGTTTGTCAGCATCATGGAAGGCTGCTCCAATTACTGTAGCTATTGCGTAGTACCCTACACACGCGGTGAAGAGGTCAGTCGCCCAATGGCAGACATTCTGGTGGAAGTCGCCGGTTTGGCCAGTCAGGGTGTCAAAGAAATCACACTGCTAGGCCAGAACGTCAATGCCTGGAGACCCCCCGCAAACCCAACGGCTGACCTTGCCATGCTGCTCCGGGAAGTGTCGGGGCTTGCCGGCATTGAGCGCATTCGCTTTGTCACCAGCCACCCCAAAGCGTTTACGCCGTCCCTCATCGCGACTTTCGAACAATTGCCCAAGCTCGCCAGCCACCTGCATCTGCCAGTGCAACACGGATCCGATCGTCTATTGGCCGCCATGCAACGTGGCTATACCGTTTTGCAATACAAGAGCATCGTGCGCAAACTGCGTGCCATCCGCCCTGACATGGTCATCAGCAGTGACTTTATTGTGGGTTTTCCTGGTGAAACCGAAGATGACTTTGATCAGCTTATGCGACTGATTGACGAGATTGAATTTGACAACAGCTTCAGCTTTATTTACAGCCCACGCCCGGGCACACCTGCGGCCAATTTGGAGGACGATACCCCGCGTGAGATCAAACTGCGCCGTCTCAGGCATCTGCAAAGTGTCATCAACCAAAACGTTGAGCACATCAGCCAAAGGCGTGTTGGCACGGTACAGCGCATTTTGGTAGAAGGAACATCCCGACGTGACAGCAGTGAACTGATGGGCAGAACAGAGTGCAACCGTGTGGTCAATTTTGTTGGCCCTGCAGATTTGGTGGGGCAGATGGTGGATGTGCGCATCACAGAAACTCGCACGTTTACATTGCGAGGAGAGTTGACCAGGCTGAATGCCCCCTCCATGTTATTTTTATCAACCCAAGGAATCAAGTGAACGTATTACTGACCGGCGGCACCGGCTACATTGGCTGCCACACTGCAGTGGCATTGACCCAGGCCAACCATCAGGTTGTGCTGTATGACAACCTTTGCAACAGTCACCCTGACGTGGTGGATCGTCTGCAAACCATCACGCAGCAGCGTTTACCCTTTGTGCAGGGCGACGTTCGCGACACCCCGTTGCTGATTAAAACACTGCAAGAACATCACATCACCGCAGTGATTCACTTTGCAGGCCTCAAAGCCGTGGGTGAATCGGTCGAGATGCCCATTGCGTATTACGATAACAACGTGTCGGGAAGTATCAGTCTGCTTTTGGCCATGCAGGCGACCGACATCAAAACCTTGGTGTTTAGCAGCAGCGCAACCGTTTATGGCGACCCCCGCTATTTGCCACTGGATGAGAGTCACCCCACCAGCGTCACCAACCCCTATGGCCGAAGCAAATTGCACATTGAAGACATGTTGGCCGATGTGGCGCAATCTGATGCCCAGTGGCGCATCGCCCGTCTGCGCTATTTCAATCCCGTCGGTGCGCACGACAGCGGTCTGATTGGTGAAGACCCCAATGGCATTCCCAACAATCTCATGCCCTACATTGCCCGTGTGGCTGCTGGCAAACTGCCTTACCTGAACGTGTTCGGTAACGACTATCCCACTCCTGACGGAACAGGTGTTCGTGACTACATTCATGTGACAGACCTTGCATCAGGCCATCTGGCTGCACTACAGGCCTTGTCCCGTAGCACGCAACCACTGCACACCTTTAATTTGGGCACAGGTCAAGGCTACAGTGTTCTTGAAATGGTCAAAGCCTTCGAAGCTGCGAGTGGTAAAGAAGTGCCTTATCACATTGCACCGCGTCGTGCGGGCGACATTGCAAGCTGCTACGCCCAAGCCGCCAAGGCAGCGACAGAATTGAAATGGAAAGCATCCAGAACCCTTGATGACATGTGTGTGAGCACCTGGAAATTTCAGTCTGCAAGGTAGAGTGGGACTGGTTTAGTTTGATGACTCATTTAAACTATTGATTTAAAATATGAAAATAAAATATCAAAATAAGTTGTTTTATCTTGCAATGCCAAAACACTGGAAAGGGCTTTGGTCAAATCTGGTTTTTTTCAGTCGATATCACCCTATTAATTTCTACTAAGTTTTTAAAAACAATAGTTTATACAATTCATTGAACTGAACCAGTGCCCATGAACCGCCACCACGCGCCTATGACCTTGCTGCAAGCTAGCCAAAGCAATCCTGATTTGGCCAAACTGATGGATCAGCAACGTGAATCCAGTACCAGACTACAAGCCATTTCAGGGTTGATTCCCGAGTCCTTGCGAGCAGGTATCAAGGCAGGCCCGATTGAAGAAAAATCCTGGTGTTTGATATTGAACAACAACAACACTGCCGCCAAACTGCGCCAGCTCCTGCCCGCCCTCGAAGCACATCTGCGCGTCAAAGAGCTTGGCGTCAATGCCATACGGCTTAAGGTCAGTCACCATTCATTCCAAGTCCTACAGCCTCCTGGCGTTGCATCCCCACGCTGACGGCCAAAAGCGGGCTTCCTTAGGATGTGGTCAGTAATAAGTTCCGCATTTGGCTTGTCAGATTTGGGCGTACTGCGTCGTTACAAATCTTATGTGGCCCAGCCACATACAAGTTCCAGTTGTCATCACCGAAGATACTCCATCCGCTACACTCCGTCTCTTTGCAAACTTCGCAAAAATCCAGCACGTCAGGCACACTTCCACCGCCTGACGCAAGTCATTAACCCTCAGGAATAACCCCCATGATTGCATCTAGCATCAAGGCCGCTGTTGTTTTAGACAACGCACGCCACGCCGGTGACACCGGTAGTCCAGAAGTTCAGGTTTCGCTGCTCACGGCTCGTATTAACGAACTTACCCCCCACTTCAAAATCCATGCCAAAGATCACCACGGTCGCCGGGGTTTGTTGCGTATGGTCAGCCGCCGTCGCAAGCTGCTCGATTACCTCAAGACCAAAGATTCTGGCCGCTATGTGGCATTGATTGCCAAACTCGGTCTGCGCAAGTAATTCCATCACTAAGGATAGGGTCAATAATAAGTTCCGCATTGGGCTTGTCAGATGGGTGACTGGCATTGCATCTTTAACTCTGACGACCTAGCGCGGAATTTATGATTGACACTATCCTGACGCCTGAATTTCTTCGGGCGTTTTTTTGGGGGATACGACTATGACGGTGCGAAGCTGTGTCATTCCATAGCTATTTGAAGTGAAGCTATGGAATGGCATCGTAGCCTGTTGTGTTTGATCCTCTGGCTTTTGGTGGGATAGTTCCCATCATTTTTTATCTCAGGAAATATTGATATGACCATGTTTAACAAAGTCACCAAAACCTTTCAATGGGGGCAACACACTGTCACCATGGAAACCGGCGAAATCGCCCGTCAAGCCACCGCGGCCATCCTGCTAGACATGGACGGCACAGTGGTTTTAGCCACCGTGGTCGCCAAAACTGACAGCAAACCCGACCAAGACTTTTTTCCATTAACGGTTGATTACATTGAAAAATCTTATGCTGCTGGCAAAATCCCTGGCAGTTTTTTCAAGCGCGAAGGCCGCCCCGGCGAGTTTGAAACGCTGACGAGTCGTCTGATTGACCGCCCCATTCGTCCGCTTTTCCCCGAAGGTTTCTTTAACGAAATTCAAGTGGTGGTTCATACCCTGTCACTGAACCCCGAAGTCGATGCCGATATTGCCGCACTGATTGCCGTCAGTGCCGCCCTGTCCATCAGTGGTGTGCCGTTCAATGGCCCGATTGGTGCTGCCCGTGTGGCATATATCAATGGTGAGTATGTGCTTAACCCCGGTCAAATCCAGCGCAAGGGCAGCCAAATGGATTTGGTGGTGGCGGGCACTGAAACTGCCGTGCTGATGGTTGAATCTGAAGCCGATCAACTGTCTGAAGAAATCATGCTTGGCGCTGTGATGTTTGGTCACGCTCAAGGGGTGATTGCCATCAACGCCATTCACGAACTGGTTCGAGATGCGGGCAAGCCTGTGTGGGATTGGCAACCGCCCGCCAAAGATAATGTCCTGATTGCCAAGGTAGAGCACCTGGCCAAAGACAAACTGGCAGCCGCTTACCAACTGCGCAACAAACAAGCTCGCACGCAGGCCTGCCGAACGGCTTATGCTGATGTGATGGCGGGTTTGAAAGCTGAGGGTGTTGAATTTGATACCGTCAAGATTGAATCCATGCTGTTTGATATTGAGGCTCGCTTGGTTCGTGGTCAGATTTTGGCAGGTGAACCGCGCATTGATGGCCGAGACACCCGCACCGTTCGCCCCATTGAAATTCGCAATGGGGTTTTGCCACGCACCCACGGC